>CAYWNJ010000095.1:0-7436 GCA_964459535.1 uncultured Rhodobacterales bacterium | reverse complement strand
CGGTCTGGCTTTCGCCCGGCTCTGTACGCTGTGACAATGTCTGCTTACGGCCAATGCAGTCTCAGGTTCACGCCGAAACGCATTAGGGCGCATTCTCCCTGTAAATCAGGTACCTCGGATACAGGACGGAAATCCAACGAGGCGGTAGACAGCACCGGCTGAACGTCGGTCATAAGAAAAACGCTATTCAGCCGGAAGTGATCCGACCAAAGAGGTTTGGCGCGCCGGAAAAGGCACCAAGCGGGCGCTCTGCTCGTCCCAGAGTTTCAGGCGAAAAGACCGAATAGCCTCGGGCCATTCAATCGTCTTAATGTCCATCACCTGCCGCAGATCGCGATGACATTTGCGCAGGTTATAAAGCGGTATCCTGGGGTTAAAGTGGTGAATGTCGTGGTAGGCGATATTGCCTGTCCCCAGATCCCACCACCAGCCGAGATCAAGAGCCGACGAGCCTTGGAGCGTGGCACGGGTATAATCAAGCTCTGGCTTATGATCCCAATAGGTGTCTTCGAAATTGTGCTGCAAATAGACCAGAAATACACCAATGCAACCCGAAAGCACGAGCGTAAGGCCATAAACCCCAAGCCCAGCCCAACCATAGGCCCAGAAGATCGCCGCCCACCAAGCAAATACGGCGATGTCATGCGCCAAGATACCGCCCACGCCCAAACGCCGCGCGTTTTTGGGCCATCGATATTGAAAGGCAAAAGTCCAGACACCACCAATCGGCAGCATAATCAGCGGGTTGCGATAGAGGCGGTAATAAAGCCGCTGCCAAAAGCTTGCCGCCTCCCATTCGCTAAGCGTCATCGTGAAGATCTCGGTCGAGTCCCGCTCTTCCAAATTCCCAATATCCGCGTGATGCACGTTATGGTTATATTGCATCGCTTTGAACGGTGTCAGGGTAAAGGTCGACGACAAATATCCCGCCCATTCATTCTGCCACCGGGTTTTGAAATGCGACATATGGCCAAGATCATGTTGCACCACATAAAGCCGAACTGCCGCAAAGGCGTTAACGGTTATCAGCACCAAAACAAGGAGAGGCGTGTTCCATGCAAGTTCAAGCGCCACCCAAAGCGTGCCAAGATATATCCCAAAAGTTCCGAAAAAATTCACCGAAGCGACAATATTGCTGCGCTTCATATATTTCGACGTAAAATCTAGTATGTCCCGAGACATCGCACCCCACTCCAACATCGTTGCAGCAAATTAACACAAAATTAAGATATGGAGCGGAGATTAGCGATTCTCAATACCCTCGCGCATTTTCAATCCCAAGCACCCTGCCCGTTTAGCGATAGATATCGGGCAGGAATGTGGTTGAAATGGCGGGAACGTATGCGATGAAGAGGGTGACGATCAGCATAAAGAACACGAAGGGCACCGCGCGATAGGCAATCTTAAGGATCGACTCGCCCGTGAGACCCGACACCACAAAGAGGTTCAGCCCCAAAGGCGGCGTGATAAACCCAACGCCCAAAGCGGTGATCATCATGATACAGAACTGGATCTCGTTCATCCCGATATTGTCCGCAAGCGGCTTTAGGATCGGCGCGAGGATCACGATATTGGGCGTCGTCTCCATTACGCAGCCCGCTGCGATTAGAATACCAACCATCATCAAGATCAGCACCCAAGGCTCATCGCTCACGGCGGTCGCCGCTGCCACAAAGCCTTGCGGGACGCCCAAAATCGCCAGCGCCTGAGCCAGCGGCAGCGAGAAGGCAATAATCGGCAAGATCACACCATTCACTTTAGCCGAGCTCACCAGCATCGCGGGAAAGTCAGAGAGCTTCAAGGTCCCAAGGATAAAGCCCATGACGATTGTAACAACAACCGCAATCGCCCCAGCCTCGGTCGGGGTCAGACGGCCCGAGAAGATGCCATAGAAGATAATCCCCGGCACGATAAACGCGTACCAGCCGGATCTAAGCGCAGAAACGAGGCGTTTAGACCATTCGCCAAAGGACATGTTTCCGCCGCCTTCCCATCCGTAGAGGCGGTTCATGATGATATTCGTCGCCAAGATCGACAGCAGGATCGCAATGCCAGGGATCAACGCAGCCAAGAATAGCGTCGAGGCGGATATACCAAGCACCAGACCGATAATGATATAGGCAATGGACGGTGGAATTAGAATGCCGGTACACGCGCCCGCCGCGACCAGCGCGCAAGCATAAGGGCGCGGGTAGCCGCTTTCGACCAGTCGGTCGATGGTCATCCGGCCCACAGCGGCCGCGCCAGCTGCATCCGAGCCAGAGATTGCCGCAAACATCCCGCACACCAAAACCGTTGCGGATCCAAAGCCACCCTTGGCGAACTGCGTCAGCGCTTCTGCAACATCGAGGAACTTACGGCTCAGCCCCGTGCGCACCAACACATCCCCCGTTAGGATAAAGAGCGGCACAGCCGTCAGCGCAAAGTGATCAATGCCGTGAAAAAGGCTCTCGCCAACCAAAGACAGCGGCAACGCGCCCGAGATGATCAGCATAAGGATGGCCGCTGAGCCAATCGCCGCCCAGACCGGCACTGCAAGCGCGACCAGCACGACAAAGAGGAGGACCGGAGCGTAGAAATCCCATCCGAGCTCTACAGTCTGATTTTGAATTTGATTCCAAAGCATGATGCGGCCCCCTCAGTCGAAGAGCTTGTCGCCTTCATACACAGCGCGCCCGTGTATGAGGTCAAAGATGTCGCGGTAAAACGACTGGAGAAGTCGGAAAATGACCAGCGCAAAGCCAATGGGCACCGCCGAGAGGAACCAAACCTGGGAGATACGCAAGCCATGCGTCACCGACCCAAATTTGGCTGAAACATGAACTGCTTCATAGGACCAGTAAAGAGCGATCAAAGCTACGCCGAACATGACAATGTCGCCAAAAATATAGAGCAGCGTTTTGACGCGCGGTCCGACATACTGCAAAATCACATCAATACGGATGTGCCCGCGTTCACGCACCGCAGCAGCAGCACCGATCCAGGCCAGATAAATAAACGAATACCGAACAATTTCTTCGCCCCAGATCGAGGAATAGGCAAAGACTTCGCGCCGGATCACCTCAACGAACATGGTCGAAACCAGCATCACATAGAAAACCAAGAGCGCCCAACGCTCGGCGTTTTGGTTAATTGCATCTAATATGCGGGGCATGTTTCAACCTCCTGCCCCAGGCGCAAGCCCGAAGCGTCTCTTGAGCGTCCGTGTCGCAAGATGGTCCGACCGGCACGAGAAGCGCCGGTCGGAAGAGCGCCTTTGGTTTAGGCGTCGTGTACGTAGTGGCGGCCCATTGTGTCGGCAGCCTCTTCAAGCTTGGCGAAGGCATCCATGGAGCCTGCCAGCTCAACTTTGAACTCATCCCAGTCCGAAAGTTGATAGCCACCCGTGGCTTTCCATTCCGCAAGCTGATCATCGCTGAGCGAGTGGAACTGAACGCCTGCTTTGCGCAGCTCGGCCATCGCATAGGTACGCGCCGACGGCACTTTGGCCAGGTTCTGGTGCGAGGTCATCTCACCAGCCCATTCAATGCCCGCTTGAACATCAGAGGGCAGGCTGTTGAACCACTCCAGGTTCATCGAATAAACCTGGCTGTCTGGCACCGCTTGCGTGAAGGTAACGTGGCTCAGGATATCTTTGAAGCCAAAGACATAAAGCGCCCCAACGGATGGGTCGAGCGCATCAGCAACACCTTGCTTGATCGCGGAAGGCGTCTCGCCCCATGCAACCGGTGTTGGGTTCGCGCCTACCATACGGTAGTATTGCTGCAGCATTTTCGAGCCGGGTACGCGGAATTTCACGCCTGCAAGATCGGAAGGTGACAAAACCGCACCAGCACCGTCCTTACGTACCGCAACAACCCGTGGGTCGATGTTGATATAGAACAGCGCCTTAAAGCCGGATGCTTCGATCTTTGGGTGCACTTCGCTTTTCCAAGCGTCCGAGCTGACCAGGTTGCTAAAGCGCTGGTTGGAGCCGCAAAAGTAAGGCAGGTTGATCAGGTCAACTGCGCTTGCGAATGGTGCAAAGTTGGACAGGGAGTGCTGAGCACACTCGATTGTGCCGCCCTGTACCGCCTGCGCGAGCGCGCCGCCCGCGCCCAATTGGCCGCCTGGTGCGAGTTTGACATAAACTTTGCCGTTGGTCGCGTTCTGGATATTTTCCTTCAGGTCCAACTGCATGATTGGATAGCTGCGGGATGCGCCCAAGACATAAGCCGTTGCCAATGTCATTGTGTGATCCGCAGCAGCCTCACGCGCACGCTCTTCTTGCTGAGTTTGCGCAGCGGCTTCGCTGGACCACAGCATTCCGCCAGCACCGGCAACAAGCGCTGCGGTAAAGCTGCCGCTTGCCGCGAGCTTAAGGAAATTGCGGCGCTCTTCCGAGGCCAGTTCGTTATCTTTGCGTAGCATATGCTCCTCCCTTTTGAGCAGGTTATGAGTCGTTAGAGGTGTCTTTGGATTGGGACTCGCGCGTCAGTATCACGACGACAAAGGCAATTGTCGATGCGAAGAGCACCAGCATTTCTTGGACATCATTTAACATAGATGCGCCCGCAAGCGCCCCAATGAGTACGTCAAAGAAAAATACGGCAAACAGTACAGCTGCGATTGCAAGTGCCATGGTCGGGCCCTCCCCAGAAAACCGACAATACCAGCAGTGTAAGCGCTTACATTTCGTATTGCAAGCCCGCAAATTTCTTTTTCAGTTCCCACTGTTCTGGGCTTTATGCGCTGGATACAATCCATGCGAGCGCTGCAGCGGGAGCCATATCTAGATCTTGATACCACTTTTCTAGGTAGCAAGTTGCGCAGCTTTGAGGGCGCAGAAAGGTGAAAATTTTGCGGTACAAAAGCATCTCACTCACGCCTCCGCTCTCTATAAATACTCTTGCACTCCAACCACGTTGATCGCGCGATGGGCGCTATAGGCAAGGGCTGTAATGGAGCCCTCCGCGCTGACGCTTGAGCACCAGCAGACCAACGCAGGATAGATCCGCCAGAATCAGCTCAAAACGACGCTGGCGATTAAGACCCGCCGAACCGAAGCCGTCAGCAGGCGTGTTGCCAGATACGTCCATCATCGCATCACCTACGATAGCTGCGAGGGTCGCAACTGCCCGAAGGACCAGGAGAGCACCACTCGAAACTGGAAGGAGATGCATACTAAGGGCCTATTGCCCGGTCAGGAGGAGTAGGAAGCCACTTACTCTATGCCGAAGCCACTCAAAATACCGGCTATAACTCACGAATCATGACCGGCCCGTCGAACGCATCCTGCATCTACGACGAAAAAGCGGGCACAACCGGAGCCTGTCGCCTTCACAATGTTTTGCATTTGCCCTTTCGCGCAAAAAATTGAGTGTAATTAACTTTGAGCTAAGGATCTGCACCATATTGTGTCAGCTAACCACGCTAGTTAGAGGACGCGGTACGCAATGAAAATGAACCAGCTTGGCCGGACCGGGATAAAAGTTTCGGCGCTGTGTCTCGGCTCGATGAGCTGGGGTAGCCAAAATACCGCGCGACAGGCACATGCACATATTGATCGGGCGCTTGCTGCCGGGATCAACTTTATCGACACGGCGGAAATGTATCCTGTCAACCCGGTCAAAGAACACACGATCGGTCGGACCGAGCGCATCATTGGCCTTTGGTTTGAGAACCATTTCCGCCGTAATGATATTGTGCTTGCAACAAAACACTCGGGCGTAGGCCTGCCTTATATACGTAGCGGTGCACCGATTACGGCAAAAAGTATTCCTACGGCGGTTGAGGGGTCGCTGCGACGTCTTAAGACGGACTATATCGACCTATATCAATTCCACTGGCCCAATCGAGGCGGGTATATGTTTCGCCAAAACTGGCACTATGACCCATCTGATCAAGATCCAGAAGCTGAGCGTGCCAATATGGAGGAGTGTCTTCTGGCGCTCCAAGCTGAGGTCAAACGCGGTACAATCCGGGCGTTTGGGCTGTCAAACGAAAGCGCTTGGGGCACTATGCAATGGCTGGCAACGCAGGAGCGTGTTGGCGGACCGCGCGCGGTAAGTATACAGAATGAATATTCCCTACTCTGCCGCCTGTTCGATACTGATATGGCCGAGTTGTCTTTAAATGAAGACATTGGCCTTCTGGCATTTTCACCACTTGCCGGAGGGTTGCTGACTGGTAAATATCAACATGACATGGTCCCAAAAGGCTCCCGTATGACATACAGTCCTGAACTCGGGGGACGCAAAACCAAACGGGCGTTCGATGCCGTTGAAACCTACCTGCAGATCGCAGAGAGATATCAACTTGATCCAGTGCAAATGGCCTTGTCCTGGTGTTTCTCGCGACCGTTTATGACCAGTGTGATTTTTGGCGCAACGACAATCGAGCAAATAGATCAAGTGCTTGGCGCAACCCAAATCAAACTTTCAAAGAAGCTAATAAAAGAATTAGATCAAGCGCATCAGGCGCACCCAATGCCCTATTAGGCATCACGTTGAGCCCTGGACAGGTTTTTCATGTCAACGTCGACAAATCACCGTTGCGGTCTTTGTCGCGGCACTGAAGTTGTAGACGTCGAGGAACTGGATACGATTGTCAGTGAGGATCGAGTGGGTGCGGTAGGGCACGGTCACCAGCAGGTGTTCAAGGAACTCCCGAGATGTTTCGCGATTGGACTTCTCCACCAAATTGTGCGATCGCGAACTTGCCAGTTCGGTCATAGCTTCGCCATACCCCCGCCGGGCAGTGGATCGGTGTGTGTGCTCGGATGGCGTGCGTTGTCGAGGCGCTAGCATGGCGAATTTGCCCCATAGGGCTTCTTTCCATGCCAACGAAAAGATCACACCATCAAACCGGGGGATCAAACATCGCGAGATTATGAAACGGCTTCGTCTTCGACTTGGGCAATACGTGTACCCGATTGGACAGATGTTACCACACCAAGAGACTTTAGCTTTCTATGAAGCGCGCTGCGCTCCATCCCGACAAACCCCGCCGTCCGGCTGATATTCCCGCCAAAGCGATTGATCTGGGTAAGCAGGTATTCACGCTCAAATGCCTCTCGTGCCTCGCGCAAGGGCAGGCTCGCCACGGCGCTAGACAAAACCACGCGATCATCTTCAGGATCCGCCGCCGCTTCACTCCCCGGCAATTCGCGCGCCTCAATTGGACCATCCCCATCGCCCAAAATCAAGACGCGCTCAACGAGGTTCTTGAGTTGACGTACATTCCCGGGCCAAGACATGGTCTGCAAGAACGTGCTGGCCTCCTCTGAAAGCGCGCGCGCCTGCAACCCTTGGGATTGGTTCATCTCTTCAATGAAATACGCAACCAAAAGCGGTATGTCTTCGCGCCGCTCTTCGAGGCTTGGCACCTTGATCGGCACGACGTTTAGCCGGTGGTAAAGCTCTTCGCGAAACGTTCCCGACGCGATCGCGGCCTTT
>CAYWNJ010000094.1:0-7454 GCA_964459535.1 uncultured Rhodobacterales bacterium | reverse complement strand
CCTGCCTGTTTGGCAGCTTCCGAGAGCGTAAAGCCCGTGGGCCCCTTTTGCTCAATAAGTTCTAACGCACCGGCCAGCAGGGCTTGGCGTAGGTTTCCGTGATGATAGCCGCGCTTAGGCATGGCAGATCCAGGTACCCGCCGCGCTGAGTTCTGCGCACTTAAGAATCCCAAGGCAATTTCCTGTCCGCAGGCTGATATGCTGCGCTCTATCAGCGCTTTTCGATCTATACAGCGTCATAGGCCGCTCTGCCTTAATGTGATGTCTCTTTACATCTATATGGGCAGAAACGCGCGGCAACGCAAACCTGCACATTCTGCGCGCGTGTTGGGGCGATGGACGATGTATTTTAGGCGCCGAAGCTGAGTGCCTCCGTCATGTTCAACATAAGAGCTAATCGGCCCATGAAAGTCGCGGATAGGGCAACATTCGTCGAAAATCGGCACGGCGGCTCAGATGGGCTCGCCTAGAAGGGCGACACGAAAGCGAGGAGTTCAGATGCCCGAAGTCACCATCGTTTACTGGCGAGATATCCCGGCCCAAGTTATCGTCGGCAAAGGCCGCCGCGGGGCCAAGCGCCAATTGGAAGAGCGGTTTGAACAGGCCATTGACCGGGCAGCGATGAAGGTAAATGCCAAGGATGCGGACGCTTACCTGGCAGAATGGCGTAAGGCTGCGCCTTATGAGGTCGCGGGTGATCCTGCGGAAATTGCAGAGACAGAAGCGCTTCGGTTCGAAGAAGAGTATGACGCCGCGCGCCTAAAGGCTTTGATTAACAATGAGGGCTGGGCCTAGACCCTGGGGGAAAGACGCTATGGGACTACTGAATTTCACCAAAAACGAAGCACCCGTTGCCGGAACGCTCAGCCCAGAGGTCGAAGCGTTCTTGACTGGTTATTCCATTGAGGTAATGCCGCGCACCGCTGAGAAGATTGAGGATTTTCGCGCGCTTCTGCCAGCAGGAACGCGGGTATATATCGCGCATATTGAAGGCACGCCGATCGAGGATATGGTGCGGACCGCTGCGCGTCTGAACGCCGAGGGTTTCCCAGTCATGCCGCATTTTCCCGCGCGCATTATCAAAGACGAAGCCACGCTCGGGGATTGGATCGCGCGGTATCAAGGCGAAGCCGACGTTAGCCAGGCGTTGCTCCTCGCTGGCGGGGTCGATACGCCCCATGGTGCTTTTGACAGCTCAATGCAGTTGATCGAGACCGAGCTGTTCGATCAGGCTGGTTTTGAACATTTGCACGTCGCGGGCCATCCTGAGGGAAACAAGGATATTGATCCATCGGGTGGCACGGCCAATGTCGATGCGGCGCTCCGTTGGAAGCAAGATTTTTCCAATCGGACCGACGCCCAGATGGCGATTGCCACCCAATTCGCCTTTGAAGCTGCGCCGATCATCGCTTGGGCCGATGGGCTCAAAGAGGCTGGGATTGATCTTCCGATCCATATCGGGATCGCGGGTCCCGCCAAGCTGCAAACGATGATTAAGTTCGCAATTGCCTGCGGCGTTGGCCCCTCATTGCGGGTTTTGCAGCGCCGGGCCAAGGATGTCACTAAGCTTTTGCTGCCCTTCGAGCCAAACGAGGTGATCTCGGATTTAGCAGCGCACAAAGCGTCGCATCCCGACTTCAATATCACCCAAGTGCATTTCTTCCCGCTGGGTGGGATCAAAACGAATGCGCATTGGGCTTTGGCAAATGGCGGGGCGGCGGGGCAACCCGCAACGGCGGCATAGGCGGAAAACAGAGGCGCGTCGCACAGATGCGCGGGGATGTCGTAAGTGCGCCGGAGGCGGACTGCGCGGCGGCATAACGTCCGCCAAACTCTTAGGTAAGGAATCACCAATGACACGGACCGTTATCGAATCTAAGTCCAAGACAGCGCTGATCGGTTTTGATCAGCCTTTTTGTGTCATTGGCGAGCGCATCAATCCGACCGGGCGCAAGGTGCTGAATGAAGAGCTTGAGCGGGGCGATTTTTCACGTGTCGAAGCGGATGCTCTGGCGCAGGTTGCTGCAGGTGCGACTGTTCTCGACATCAACTCCGGCGCGGTCTTTTCCAACAAAATGGCCGAAGACCCACGCTATGCTGACAACAATTTTGTCGAACCTCACCTGATGAAAGAGCTGGTCGCGCGCGTGCAGGCCGTCACCGATTGCCCGCTTTGCATCGACAGCTCGGTTCCGGGCGCGCTCGAAAATGGGTTAGAGGCTGCCGAAGGGCGGCCCTTGCTCAATTCCGTGACGGGCGAAGAAGAGCGCTTGGAAATGGTGCTGCCACTAGTCAAAAAATACAACGTGCCCGTGGTGGCGATTTCCAATGATGACACGGGGATTTCCGAAGATCCGGATGTGCGCTTTGCCGTCGCCAAAAAGATCGTGGAACGCGCCGCAGATTTTGGAATTCCGGCCTATGATATTGTGGTTGACCCGCTCGTCATGCCAATCGGAGCGATGGCAACTGCGGGTTTGCAGGTCTTTACCCTCGTGCGGCGCTTACGTGAAGAACTCGGGGTGAACACCACCTGTGGTGCCTCAAATATCTCATTTGGTTTGCCCAATCGCCATGGCATCAACAATGCCTTCCTGCCCATGGCAATGGGGGCAGGGATGACCTCGGCGATCATGAACCCGGTGGCACTCCCGATTGGCCCCAAAAATCTCGCCGAAAAGCGCGCAGAGGTTGAAGCGGCGGGCGTGATCTTGCCTGAAAGCATGGACGATGAGACCTTCGTAAAGCTTTTTGGCATGGGTTCGACAAAGCCGCGCGCGGGTAAAGAAATGGAGGCGATCCGTGCCGCCAATTTCCTAACGAATAACGACGAAGGCGGCGCGGCTTGGATTGACTTTAATCGTGCGCCCGCTGCGCCGGGTGCCGAAGGACGTGGCCGTAGTGGACGCGCTGGCGGTCGCCGCCGCCGGGCCTAGGGATATTCTCAATCTAAGGCGTATTAAGCGCACCGAAAATCAAGTACGTTTGCGTGATCGACAGATGCGCGGCCTATAGTCGTGCCGCGTACCTAATGACGTTGCCCAGCCTCAGCAAAGCCGAGACTAACGCAAATTTTTGATACTCTAAGCGCAGCTCATCCGCATTATCGAGTTTTTTTGTCTTCGCAGGCGCAAGCCGTAACCGGTTCTTAACACACCGTCCGATAGACCTGCTGAGGTATTGGAAACGAAGGTGTGAGGTAGCAATGGCGTTGCATTGCCAGTCAAAAAGCAGAGGGTCCGATGTCTGAGACCGTTTCTCTGCCCGAACGTCTCGATCTGTCCACGGCGCCAGATCTTGCCCAAACGCTTTTGAATTATCCTGCGGATAAGACGCTTTTGCTTGATGCGTCACAAGTTTCACATTTTGGCGCCCTGGGTCTTCAAGTTGTGCTGGCAGCGGTGTTTCGCGCCAATGAAGCGGGCGGTTCGATCCAGCTTCAGAATACACCGGATCGTGCCCTTGAGCAGCTTAAGGCGATGGGTACATCACCCGAGATCATTACGGAGGCGACGAAATGAGTCTGAATATTCTCGCGGTCGATGACAGTCGCACCATGCGCGATATGATCCGCTTGGCGCTAGAACCGGCTGGGTTTTCTGTCACCACAGCGGATGATGGTGTGCATGGGGTCGAGGTACTGGATGGCATGTCGCCTGATGCCATCATTACCGACATCAATATGCCACGCATGGACGGTTTTGGTTTTATCGACGCCGTACGCGGTCAAGACAAGCACAGGGCGACGCCGATCCTGGTTCTGACGACAGAAGCGGCCCCAGAACTCAAGGCGCGCGCGCGCAAAGCTGGCGCAACCGGATGGATTGTGAAGCCCTTTGACCCGACCAAACTCATCAAGGCGCTTCACATGGTGGCGGGGTAGGACACGAGCATGACAAACCCAGACCCACTGGCGGAAATTCGCGCGTCTTTTTTTATCGAATGCGAAGAGCTTTTGGAGGCCTTGCAAGATGGCTTGCAAGATCTTTCAGAAAGCAGCGCAGATAACGAAACGATAAACGTTGTTTTCCGGGCTGTTCACTCGATCAAAGGCGGCGCTGGGGCGTTTGGGCTTGAAGCGCTGGTCCGGTTTGCCCACCGCTATGAAACAGTGTTGGATGCAGTGCGTTCGGGCGACTTGGAGGCAGACTCAAATACGATCAAACTCTTTTTTCGCTGCGCCGATCATCTTTCTGATTTGGTGCGGGTGTCTCGCGACGGCGGTGAAATCCCCGAAGCCATCGGGAACGCGCTCTTGGAGGAGCTCGATGCATGTCTTGGTGGCACCCCAGAGAGCGAACAAGAAGAAGAAATCGAATTTAAGCCGCTTGGCTTGAGCCTTGAGCTTGATTTGCCCGAACTTGAAGATGCCGAAGCCACTGCGGCGCGGCAATACACAATTAAATTTGCGCCTGACGCGGATCTCTACGCGACCGGGAATGAGCCCTCAATGCTGATGCGCAATCTTGCGGAACTCGGCGATAGTGAGATCGTCTGCGAGACGAGCAAACTGCCCAGTCTTGAGCAGCTTGCGGCTGAATCTTCATATCTGTCGTGGGAAATCTCGCTTGCAGCGGACGTTGACCCTGCGGAAATTGCTTCGATATTCGAGTTCGTTGATGGGCTGTGTACCCTTGATATCGTCGAACTCGGTGAAGGTTCCAAGCCCGCCGAAGAAGCAAAGCCCGAGGTCGATCTTGTGCCAGAGGTTGAGGCAGAGCCCGTTGCAGCGGCCCAGGTTGAAAGCGTGCCGGCTCAGCCCATATTGGAGGTCGTTCCTCCAGCAGAAGAAAGCCCGCCCCCCGCTGCAACCCCAGAGGCGGCAAAGAATACTTCACCCGCGGCGGCCAGCGGGCCCAAATCAGTCGTTCGTGTTGATTTGGATCGCATCGAGCGCTTGGTGAATCTTGTCGGGGAGTTGGTGATCAATCAAGCGATGCTTTCGCAAAGCCTTGAATCCGCTGGACTATCTCCGCATTCGGATGCGATGAATGGTTTGGAAGAATTTCAGCGGCTTACCAGAGATATCCAAGATAGCGTGATGATGATCAGAGCGCAGCCCGTCAAGTCGCTCTTTCAGCGCATGTCGCGTATCGTGCGTGAAGCCTCTGCAGCGGTTTCAAAAGATGTGGTCTTGGTTGCTGAAGGCGAGACGACTGAGGTCGACAAAACCGTCATTGAACGCCTTGCAGACCCGCTGACACATATGATCAGGAACGCTGTCGATCATGGGTTGGAGGCTACCGAAAAGCGCTTGGCGGCAGGCAAATCCCGCGAAGGCACGGTGCGGCTCAGTGCGGCCCATCGATCTGGCCGCGTTGTGATCGAAGTTTCCGATGACGGCGGCGGCATTGATCGCCCGAAAGTGCGCCAGCTGGCAATGGACAAAGGCTTGATCCCCGCCGATGCGACGCTGTCTGATCCTGAGATAGACAATCTATTGTTCTTGCCCGGCTTTTCCACTGCAAAAGAGGTTTCAAATCTCTCTGGGCGGGGCGTTGGTATGGACGTCGTTCGAACAGCCATTCAAGCGCTCGGCGGTCGGATTTCAATTACATCCGAACCAGGCGTCGGCACGACATTCTCTATCTCTCTACCGCTGACGCTCGCCGTTCTTGATGGCATGGTTGTTAATGTTGCTGGAGAGACGCTCGTTATCCCACTGAACCTCGTAGTTGAAACGCTCACAATTGATGACACGAACTTTGATCAAGTAAAGCCAGGGCTCAATGTCGTTCGTGTTCGTGGTGCATTTGTCCCACTTTTCGATTTAGGCGTAGAACTTGGTTATCGGCGCCCAATGGACACTTATATGGACCGGGTTGTCCTACTTATCGCTCTAGAAGACAGCAATCGCGCTGCACTTGTTGTCGATGAAATCCATGATCAGCGCCAAGTTGTGATTAAGGGCCTCGATGAGAGCTTTTATCGGGCGCCGGGAATCGCCGCGGCCACTATTCTAGGTGATGGGCAGATTGCTCTCATCCTCGATCCATCCGATATCATCACCCAAGCACAAACACATGACCAAATGTCCCTTATGGCTGGTAAGGAGATCGCAGTATGACTGACACACGCCAGAGTTCAGAAGTTGAATTGCTGACATTCCGGTTAAGCGAGCAAGAGTACTCACTTGACATAATGTCTGTGCGAGAAATTCGGGGGTGGACGAAAACAACACCTCTTCCGCATGCACCCAGCCATATGAAAGGCGTTATCAATCTACGAGGCACCGTCCTTCCGGTTATGGACCTCGCCAAGCGTCTCGGCCTTCCAGTGCGAGAGCATTCAGACAGAAATGTGATCATCGTTGTAAAACACGGTGAAACAATGACAGGACTTCTAGTGGATGCCGTTTCCGATATTATCGCGCTAACCGAAGATGATTTGCAGCCGCCTCCTGAAACAAACGGTGGCGGTCAGTCGGGTGTGATCCGGGCACTCACATTGCTGGATGATCGAATGATCCGTGTCTTGGACTTAACCGCAATTGTTGCGAACGAACACAGCGATGCGGCATGAACATATCATCGATAAATACACCTGAGCTATGCCCAAGCGTATTTGGTGATATCGCTGATATTGCGTATAAGAATTGGGGTCTTGTACTCGTTCCTGAAAAGCGAAAGATGGTTGCTTCTCGATTACGCCACCGTCTAAGTGCATGTGGGTTTCATGACTTTCGGGACTACTTTGAATACATCAAGTCTGCGAATGGCGTTACAGAGTTGCGGAATGTAATTTCGGCTCTCTCAACTAATGTATCTCATTTCTTTCGCGAGCCCCATCATTTTGAAATAATGAGTAAATTTCTTAACGAACACGAGCGCAGTACACCACAGCGAAGACTGCGAGTTTGGTCGGCAGGTTGCTCAAACGGCCAAGAACCCTATTCGATAGCGATTCATACGCGAGCTTCGCATAAAAATATTGCTGAAGGGGATTTTAAAATCCTGGCCACCGATGTCGATCCAAGTGTTATAGCATTTGCAAAATCTGGTAGCTACGAGGAAAGGATGTTATCAGGTTTTCCTGAAAAATACTTCAGTACATATATGAAAAAAGATTCGGAAGATCCAGATCAATACCATGTTTCGGGTGAAATTCGCTCTTTAGTTTATTTTAAGGAGCTCAACCTTCTTTCTTCATGGCCAATGCGTGGCCCGTTCGATATTATTTTCTGTCGAAACGTTGTAATTTACTTTAATCAAGAGACGCAAAATAAACTATGGGCGAGATTTAATCAACTACTTAATCCGGGTGGCCTATTGTTTCTTGGTCACTCCGAAAGAATTTCGCTTCCAGAAAAGTTTGGTTTTGACACTGTTGGGCCGACAGCGTTTGTAAAGTCAAAGAATGCTTCACCATGACAGGAGGGACCCGAAAATGGCTTTAAGAGACCAAATACGTGTGATGGTGGTTGACGATATGTCGACGAGCCGCGGCTTAATAAC
>CAYWNJ010000093.1:0-7461 GCA_964459535.1 uncultured Rhodobacterales bacterium | reverse complement strand
TGAGAGGCAATCTGCGCTTCAAGCGCCGCAAGCTCGGTCGACTTTTGCCGGAGCACACGAAACACAGCACCGCGCCCGGCCAGCCCCGAAAGCGTACCCGCCGCTTCTTGTGCACTGAGGTCTTCAAAGCTTTGCCGAACGCGCGCAACATCCAGCTCAAGCGATTGCCCTGTCAGAGCAATCTCATGGGTGCTTTCAAGCGCCTTTTGGTAGTCTTGTACCGTTTTGGCCAGGTGCTGCTCGACCGCTGCAGAACCCGCAAGCGCGGCCGCATTCAACCAGCTCGACATCGCGATAATCGCAAGCGAGCCCATGCCCATCGCCAGCAACAGCCCTATTCGCGCTTGCGCCGTTCGAACAGCGGGCAAAAGGCGCATCATATAGGACCAAAACACGAAAATACCGACGGAAACCGCGATGGAGTAGGCAACGGCGGCAAAGACCGACATCGCGCCATCCGAATCCAGCAATGAGGACACGCCAAGATAGGTATAGATGCCCGAAGCCACTGCGAGCACACCAAGCGCCGTGCCGGTAAAGGTGCTCAGCCAGGTCAAATGCGCCTCAAGATCGCGCGCATAGCCTGTGGGATTATCGGGTACTTCGGGTTGGGCCTTATCGGACATTTCATACTCTTCCGCATTATCGCTTTCAACAGATAGGCTTAAAGCGGATGAACGCCAAGAGAGCATGTCAGGCGCGCCGTGTAGCGTCAGCAAGACGCCGCTGAGAGATACCGTTTGCGCTTCGAGAGCGAAACTCAGCAGAAGCTGGCGGAAAGGGCTTGAACCCGGAGATGGCTCCAGGTTAAAGAGCTGTCTCGTGGGGCGGTTAGCTCAGTTGGTAGAGCGCTTCGTTTACACCGAAGATGCCGGGGGTTCGAGTCCCTCACCGCCCACCACTAAAATCAGAAACTTAGTGAATTTTTGTAAAGTGTTTCCTGGTTCAAGGAGCCTTAAATCCTTGGCCTTGCCAACTTGAAATTCCAAAGGCTCTCTAAATTACGCTGCCCAATGGCGGCACAGCAGCTTCATGTCTCGTGACCCTAAGGTTAAAAATCCCTTAGTGTTATTGAGATAGGGGCATCATATGCAGAAAATTTTCTATGTTCTTTGCGCCATGCTTGCGCCATATGATCTGATCGCTGAACCAAATGCGCCTCTCATTCGCAACGATGAGTTCAGTAAGGTGACTGTTCGCGAACAGGTTGCTTGCTCAACTGCCTGGCATGCCTTGCGGATCATCGAGTTGCTTGGGTCTTTTGAAGCGGCTCGGTTTGGCGCTAACCATGTTCTAAAGAACATCGCAGAGCAAGGGTGTGAAGAATTTGCAATCGATCTTGTGTACAAGGATAGTTACGGCACGGCCTATGACGAACGCAGGCTGATCGGCGTAAGCAGCAACAACGTCATTCAAAGCGCTAAAGCACTCATGTCGCAACCCGGTCTTATGAATGCTCAGGAAACTGCTGGTGACGGTACAAAAGAGCTGTGTGCCCGCGCAACATTGAGGTATCCCGATGATTTGGGAATGCTACTTTATCACCTCATAGCGGAGACCCCTGAACAACACTCTCCGCTATACTCGAAATATGAGCAAAAAGTCATCCGTTGCAGAAATGATGTTTGGGAAGAAACATTTCAGGATCTACATTGAAACAGCAATAAATCAGCGTTCCGAGCTCGTTCCGAAACTGTTGCAGTTTCGTCTGACGGTTGACACGCTGTCTGCACGCCCTTTCCTGCTGAGCCGTACCGACCTGAACTGCTCTAATTCACATCAAAGGCCAGCGGCTTAACCTGCGTGAACTGTCCTGTGTTCTCAAGCGTCTTGAGCACGGGATCGGGGATCGGGTCATCGACATAGAGCAAGGCAATTGCCTCCCCCCCCGCTTCGGAGCGGCCCAATGTAAAGTTCGCGATGTTCACACCGTTCTTGCCCATCGTATTGCCGAGCAAACCGATAATGCCTGGCACATCCTCATTCGTCGTGTAGAGCATGTGTGCGCCGATCTCTGCATCAATATTGATGCCTTTGATCTGGATAAAGCGCGGCTTACCATCGCTAAAGACCGTCCCCGCGACCGAGCGTTCACGCTTGGCCGTCACCACCGTGACTTTGATATAACCTTCAAAGACGCCGGATTTGCTCTGATTGGTGGTGCTGATCTGAATCCCCCGCTCTTTGGCAATCAGCGGGGCCGAGACCATGTTCACATCCGGATTGACCCGCTTCATGATCCCCGCAATCACGCCGCAGTTCAGCGCCTCAAGGTTCATCTCGGCAACCGCACCGTCGTAGAGGATATTGATCGCCTTAATCGGCTCATCCGTCATCTGCCCAATGAACGCACCGAGATGACCGGAGAGCTTGAGCCAAGGGCCCATCACCTTCGCCTCTTCGGCGGTCACGGAGGGCATGTTCAGGGCATTTTCCACCGCGCCCGTGAGCAGATAGTCCGACATCTGCTCGGCCACTTGCAGCGCGACATTCTCTTGCGCTTCGGTTGTGGCCGCGCCGAGATGCGGCGTAACAACAACATTGGGCAGGTTGAACAGCGGGTTTTCCGTTGCGGGCTCCTCGGCGAAAACATCGAACGCCGCCCCTGCCAGTTTTCCAGTTTTGAGGGCCTCTGCCAGCGCGGCCTCATCCACCAGGCCACCGCGCGCGCAATTGATCAGCCGCGCGCCCGGCTTCATCAGCGCTATTTTCTCGGCGCTGAGCATTCCCGCTGTGGCCTCAGTTTTCGGCACATGCAGCGTGACAAAGTCGGACCGGCCCAAAAGGTCATCAAGCTCGACCTTCTCAACACCCATCTGATCCGCCTTCTCCTGACCCAGATAGGGGTCATAGGCCAGCACTTTCATCTTCAGGCCCCGCGCCCGGTCGCAGACAATGCCGCCAATATTGCCTGCGCCAATCACGCCAAGCGTCTTATTGGTCAGCTCAACCCCCATGAAACGGGATTTCTCCCACTTGCCGGCATGAGTTGAGGTGCTTGCCTCGGGGATCTGGCGCGCAACCGCAAACATCATGGCAATCGCGTGCTCTGCCGTCGTGATCATGTTGCCAAAAGGCGTGTTCATCACGATCACCCCTTTTTTTGAGGCGGCGTCCTTGTCGATATTATCCGTACCGATCCCAGCGCGCCCGATCACCTTTAGCCGTTCGGCGCGGTTTAGGATCGTCGGCGTGACCTTCGTTGCCGAGCGGATGGCGAGCCCGTCATATTGGTCGATCACCTCGGCCAGTTTTTCTTTGTCCTTGCCGAGATCCGGCATGAAATCCACATCTATCCCGCGATCCCGAAAGATCTGGACCGCAGTTTCACTTAGCTTGTCAGAAACGAGTACTTTAGGCATTTTACTTATCCTTGCGCGTTCAGTTCAGCCTCAAAGGCCCAGGCCAGCCAGGGGAGCATGGCGCGAATGTCAGAGGTCTCGACAGTGCCACCGCACCAAATCCGCAGACCAGGCGGCGCATCCCGATAGGCACCAATATCCAGCGCAACCCCTTCCTGAGCGAGACGCGCGGCGACGGCTTTGGCAAAACCTGCCCCGTCCTGAATGCGGGCGTCGGTAAATTTCAGGCAGACCGAGGTATTTGAACGGATTGCAGGGTCCTGTGCCAGAAAGTCGATCCAATCATGGGCAGCGACAAACTCGGCAACGGCCAACGCGTTTGCATCGGCGCGCGCCTTGAGCCCTTCAAGCCCGCCAACAGACCGCGCCCATCGCAGCGACAGCAGGTAGTCCTCAACCGCGAGCATGGACGGCGTATTGATGGTCTCACCTCGGAAAATCCCCTCAATCAGCTTGCCACCTTTCGTCAGGCGAAAGATCTTGGGCAGCGGCCAGGAGGGCGTGTAGCTTTCGAGCCGCGCGACCGCGCGCGGGCTGAGGATAAGCATCCCGTGGGCCGCCTCTCCGCCCAGCACTTTTTGCCAGCTAAAGGTCGTGACGTCCAACTTGTCCCAAGGCAAATCCATCGCAAAGGCTGCCGAGGTCGCGTCGCACAGCGTCAGGCCCTGACGCTCTGCCGGGATTGGATCGCCCGCAACCCGCACGCCGGAGGTCGTGCCGTTCCAGGTAAAGCAAACATCATGGTCATAGTTGAGCGCCGTCATATCAACGATTTGCCCATAGTCAGCCGTATGAACGCTATGCTCGATCTTGAGCTGCTTCGCGACATCGCTGACCCAGCCTGCGCCAAAGCTTTCCCAGGCCACCATCTCGGCAGGGCGTTCGCCCAGCAAAGACCACATCGCCATTTCGAACGCCCCGGTATCGGAGGCTGGCACGATCCCGATGCGATAGGGCTCGGGCACGCCAAGCAGCGCGCGCGTCTCATCAATCGCTTGCTTTAGCTTGGCTTTGCCAACCGCTGCGCGGTGCGAGCGCCCGAGCGGCGCATCTGAAAGCGCGGATAGGTCATGTGTTGGAGGTTTGGCACAGGGGCCGGATGAAAAACGCGGGTTCGCGGGCCGCAATTGGGGCCTTGGGGTCGTCATCAATGTTATCCTTCCAGATATACGCCCTTCGTTGGGGAAGGGTGTCCCACGCCCTGAATAGCGAAAGCTGGTTAAGATATGCAATACAATCTGAGCCTGATTTGCTTGCGATCCGGCGCATGGCGATAAAGTTCAACAAAAAATGTTTCCGATGGGAACACGCGCTAACGCTGCCGCATTCCAGGTGATCAAGGGTTGACCTTCTGCATTGCCGCGCCATGGTTAAGCTTATGAAACGGATTATTCTTGCTCTTACGCTGCTGGCCGGGCCAGCATTCGCCGCTTGCCCGATTGGCCAGGACAAAGCGCCCGAGCTGCAACGGCTCATCGAAAAGGCGCGCGCGGCGGCGTCGCAGGCCGCAGCGCGCGGTATTGCGGATGAGATGTGGGTGGTGCTTTTGCGCGCGCCGGATGGCACATCTCAAGAAATGCTCGACAGCGCCATGCAGCGACGAAACGGGTTTGACTTTTTGGGCGCAGAGCAAAAATTTGATGCGTTGGTCGCATACTGCCCCAATTATGCCGAAGGGTATAATCAGCGCGCTTACTTGAATTATCTGCAAGGAAATTTTGAGGCCGCGCTCCCTGATCTTGAACAGGCGCTCAAGCTTGAGCCGTTGCATGTCGGGGCTCAATCGGGACGCGCGCTGACACTTATGCGGTTAGGACGCCGGTCCGAGGCGCGTCAGCAAATGCTGGCGGCTGTCGAAAATAACCCCTGGCTTTCCGAGCGCGCCTTGCTCGCACCCGGCGCGCCGCTCGGTCCTATCGGGCAAGATATATAATCTGACGAACGACCCCGTTTAAAGCATCCAACCTCAGACCTCGGGCATCTCGCCCCGAACTTCTCTCCTGCGCAACAGGCACTGCCCAGCCGCGCCGTTCCGCCCCCATGGGGCGGCGCTACCGAACTTTTGTCGAGTGCTTCAAGTCGGACCCTTTCGTGAGCTACCGCCCCTTTAACACAATGCAGGTTGTTGAGCCGGTAGCGTAGAGTTTGTCATCCGCTACCCCCCTAATCTCCCCATGCGCCACGCCGGTCGAGCGCCCTACGTGATCGGCTGTCCCGATACAGTCGATTTCCGTCCCAAGCGGGATCGCGCGCAAAATGTTTATCTTGTATTCCAGCGTGGTATACGCCGCCCCTTTCGGCAGCTTTGACTGCACCGCGCAGGCCATCGCGCTGTCAAGCAATGTGCCGTACCAACCCCCATGCACAGTGCCGAGCGGATTGGTCACCTTAAACTCCGGCGTTCCGCGAAAGACGACGCGCCCGGGAATAACCGAATGCAGCATGTACCCCATCGTATCGCCAATCGGCGGCCCGGGGAGCGTTCCATCTCGGATACCCTCCATAAAGGCCAAGCCGGTCAGGTCAAAAAGCTCTTCTGGGCTGAGCAAATCCTCAGGGCTTTTAGCGATGCGGCGCGACATGAGTACCTCTCTCTGGCCAAGTTCTTTGATGCTACTGCGACGTCGAAACCGTACCAAGCCTGACGCCACGTAGGATTTGAAAATAGCGCACTGTCTAACTCAATCTTGCCCGGGAAAGGCGATCAGAATAAAACGATCTCAGCACCAATCCTTCATAACTTTCCCACGAGGCCATGCATCTAGAGTTTCGTCACCTGCGCGCGATCAAAGCGATTTACGAGGCGGGCGGGCTTGCGCGGGCGGCGGACCGGCTGAGCCTGACACAATCCGCGCTTAGCCATCAGATCAAAGGGCTTGAAGAGCAAGCAGGTGTCGCGCTGTTTGTGCGCCGCTCCAAACCGCTTAAGCTCTCGCCAGCGGGATATCGGCTGTTGCAATTGGCCGAGCAGGTTTTGCCTCAGGTCGAGGCGCTTCAGTCCGAGTTTATGGGCCTGCGTGCAGGCAATTCCGGGCGCATGCATATTGCGATTGAGTGTCACGCCTGCTTTGAGTGGCTTTTTCCCGTGCTCGAAGCCTTTCGAAAGGACTGGCCAGATATTGACGTGGATATCCGCCCCGGCCTTGCCTTTGATGCCCTGCCCGCGCTTGTCAAAGAAGATGTAGATCTCGTCGTGTCCTCTGATCCCGAGGATTTGCCTGGGATCGAGTTTGTCACACTCTTTGACTACGCGCCGGTTTTTGTGGCGTCCAAAGACCATCCCCTGGCCGCGAAGAGCTATATCGACGCCGCTGATTTTCGCGGCGAAACGCTGATTACCTACCCGGTAGAGCGTCAACGCCTTGATGTCTTTAGCCAATTGCTTACACCGTCCAAGGTCGAACCTGCGACCGTCCGCCAAGCAGAGCTGACGGCAGTGATCCTTCTGCTCGTGGCGTCCAATCGCGGCGTTTCCGTCCTGCCGGATTGGGTCTTGCGAGAGGTGAAATACTCGCCCGATTATATCACCCGCCCGCTGACGAAAACCGGCCTGACTCGTCGCCTTTACGCCGCTATTCGCAGCTCAGAGCGGGACAAACCTTATATGCAGCGCCTAATCGCGCTCGCCCAGAAAGAGGCAAAACGCCTGCAGGCGGAGTAGGGACTAAAGCATCTGGCCTTAAACCTGTGATAAAATTGGCCGGAAGCAGACATTGCCGCAATGCACCTCGCCCGGAGTCAAGGCCGCAGGCCGCCGGGCGAAAGCCAGACCGCCCCCCGGGCTGGCTTTTGGGCTAAGCTTGGTGCGTCGCTCAGGTGTCGCGCCATGGTTGCTGACATAAATCGCGCAGAACTAAGGTCGCAATTGCCATCCCGCGGTCTGGCTTTCACCCGACTTTGTGCGCTGTGGCAAGTCTGCTCACGGCCAATGATGTCTCAGGTTCAAACCGAAACGCTATAAGGTTGGACGCTCTACGTGAGCTTAACCATAAGCTTGCCCTTATTCTTCCCGTTCAAAAGGCCCATAAAGGCGTTTGGTGCGTTTTCTAGGCCCTCGACGATATCTTCGGCGAATTTAATCTCGCCCGTGGCGACCTTC
>CAYWNJ010000092.1:0-7520 GCA_964459535.1 uncultured Rhodobacterales bacterium | reverse complement strand
AGACGTCAGCGGCCTGACCGTGCGCCTACCCGGCGCCGCGGATCGCGAAAACGCCATTGAAGACATCTCCTTTTCCGTCTGTGCGGGCGAGATTGTCTGTGTCGTTGGCGAGAGTGGCTCGGGCAAGTCCGTGACAGCGCAGGCCGTGATGGGCCTTTTGCCCAAAGAGCTACCCGCCGTTGCCGGGCAAACCACGCTGAATGGCGAGGATACGCTACAGGCCAGCAAAACCCGCCTGCGCGATCTGCGCGGCACCGAAATGGCCATGATCTTCCAGGAACCGATGACCGCGCTGAACCCGGTGGCCACGGTCGGCGATCAAATCGCGGAAGTTTTAGAGATCCACACGACGCTTTCCGCCTCTGCCCGGCGCAAGCGCGCGATTGAGATCATGGAGGCCGTGCAGCTTCCCGACCCGGACAAGATGGCGGACAGCTATCCGCATCAGCTTTCCGGCGGGCAGCGCCAACGGATCATGATCGCGATGGCGCTGGTCTTGGACCCGTCCTTGCTGATCGCGGATGAGCCGACAACCGCGCTCGACGTGACCACGCAGGCCGAAGTGCTCAAGCTTATCAAAGAGATGCAGGCGCGGCATGGGACGGGTGTTCTTTTTATCACCCATGATTTCGGCGTTGTGGCCGAGATTGCGGACCGTATCGTTGTGATGCAGCATGGCCGCGTGATCGAGCATGGCACCCGCGATCAGGTTCTGCTGGACCCCCAGCAACCATACACACAAATGCTCATGGCCTCTGTCCCGTCGATGATGCCGCCAAAGCGCGCGGCGGTGACCAGTGACGCGGCGCTCAAGGTTGAAGGGCTGAACAAGGTTTACGGTAAGAAAGGGTTTTTTGGCGGCGGCCGCGTTGTCAATGCCGCCCAGCAGATCGACCTTCATGTGCGCAAGGGTGAGACGCTGGGCATTGTCGGAGAAAGTGGCTCGGGCAAATCGACCGTCGCCCGCTGTATCGCGCGGCTGATTGATCCGACCTCGGGCTCAATCAGCTTGAACGGGACCGAGATTGCAACGATGCCGCTGTCGCAGCTCAGGCCGCATCGCCGCTCGGTCCAGATCGTCTTTCAGGACCCCTACCGCTCGCTCAACCCGCGCCGGACGATTGGCCAATCGCTGATCGAGGCACCGATGAACTTTGGGGTTTCAAAGGCCGAAGCCCTGCAAGACTCGCGCGATTTGATGCAACTTGTGGGGTTAGATCCAGACGCGCTTGAGCGGTATCCGCACCAGTTCTCGGGCGGGCAGCGGCAGCGCATTTGCATCGCGCGCGCCTTGGCGGTGAAGCCGGACGTGTTGATCGCGGATGAGGCGGTGTCGGCCTTGGATGTGTCCGTGCAGGCGCAAGTGCTGACGCTGCTGGATGATATTCGCGAGAAGTATAACCTTGCGATGCTCTTTATCACCCATGACCTGCGCGTGGCGGCGCAGATCTGTGACCGGCTTATCGTGATGCAGCATGGCAAGCTGGTCGAGCATGGGCCAACATACGACATCTATACCGCTCCGACGCAGGACTATACGCGGATGCTGTTAGAGGCCGCACCGGGCGCAAATGTTGCCTTTGGTTCTGGGAATGCTGTTTGAAGGGTTAAGGCATCCGGCCTTAAACTTGAGGCGCTTTGCCCCGAACATATCTCCCGCGCAACAGGCACTGTTGCGCCGCGCCGTTCCGCCCCCACGGGGCGGCGCGATTGCGCCACCCCTCGGAACGGCGCTATCTGAATTGCCGCCGGATGCCTCAAGTGCAAGGCTGGACGAATTAGGCCGCCGCCCATACCTCAATCTCGACAACGAATTCAGGTCGCGTAAACCCAGACACGATCATAAGCGTCGAGCTGGGCAGGGTCTCGCACTCGGCCAGGAAAGCATCTCGCGCGGCCATATACCCGCCCATATGCGCCCGGCCCGTCACATAGGCGCTCAGATGGAAAACATTGCGCGGCGTCATGCCCGCCTCTGAAAGGATCGCCGCGATATTGCCAAAGCATATCTCGGCCTGCGCCCGCGCGCCCTCGGGGACAGAGCCATCGACCGCCAGGCCAAGCTGCCCAGAGCTGCGCACAATGCGCGCCCCGGCGGGCAGCTCGACCCCATGGGAATATCGGGCAAAGGGGGGCGCGATGCTGGACGGGTTGAGGGATTTCATAGATCCACCCTTGCGCGGCGCGGCGAAGTTTGGAAGGGTAAAACCACTCTCAGGCACAGAGTTTTGTCGATAGGGCCGCAGAAACATCACTCCAGGAGGATGCGATGAGCAAACGGCTATTATGTGTGCGCCATGGGGACGGCCCCACCGATGACCGGGTAACGACGTGGTGCGCCCTGCGCGGCCTACACGCCGATACCAGACGCCCCTTTAAAGGCGACAGTCTTGGAGAGATTGATGACACGCTTGCAGGTGTTGTGGTCTTTGGCGGGATGTATGATTCGGATGCCGAGGCGCAGCACCCTTTCCTCAAGGACGAATACGCGCTGATCGAGGCAGCGCTGGCCGCGGATCTGCCCTTGCTTGGCATCTGCCAGGGTGCGCAAATGCTCGCCCGCGCGCTTGGCGCTTGGGCCGGTGCGCCGCGCGAGGAGGTGCATGAGTTTGGCTATTACGAGATTACGCCAACCGAAGCGGGCCAGGTCTTTCTGCCGCAGCCGCTTCATATGACCCAAGCCCATTGGCACACGTTCGACATCCCCGACGGAGCAACTCATTTGGCCAGCAGTGCGCTTTATCCCAACCAAGCCTTTCGCCACGGCCGCGCCGTCGCCACGCAGTTCCACCCAGAGGTCACGATCGAGGGCTTTCGGCGGTGGCAAGAGGCAACGGACAGCTATGGCAAACCCGGCACGCAGGATCGCGAGACCCAAGAGCGGTTGATGCTGGCCCATGACCGCGCGCAAGGGGCCTGGTTCTATCGGTTGATGGACGAGATGTTCGGAGCGCAAGGCTAATGCAAGGCTATTGGGCCGCGCAGAAAAGCCACGCACTGCGCAACATTCCAGAGGATTTGGTCGCCATCCTCCCCCTCGGCGCGACCGAGCAGCACGGCCCGCATCTGCCGCTCTCGGTCGATAGCGATCTGGTCTGTGCGGTGGCAGATGGCTGCCTGGCCCATCTTACGCCCGCGCAGCATGTCTTGATCCTGCCGCCGCTAAGCGTCACCAAAAGCAATGAGCATAACGCCTTTGCGGGCACGCTCACGCTGTCGGCAGAAACGCTGCTCGCGGTGCTGCGGGATCTTATGGCCGCGCTCGCACGGAGTGGGGTCCAGCGACTGCTCTTGCTCAATGGCCACGGCGGCAACACCGCGCTTTTGGAAGTCGCAGCGCGTGAGGGGCGCGTGGATCATCGCATGATCGTGGCCCATGCAAGCTGGTCAGCTTTTGCCCGCTATGAGGACCTCTTTGATCCGGCAGCGATGCGCTATGACCTACATGCCGGGGATTTTGAGACCAGCGCAATGCGGGCGGTCCGTCCAGAGCTTGTGGACATGGCGGCGGCCAAAGACTTTCGCACCGCAATGCAGGATTGGGAGGCCGCCGGGCATCTGACGGGCCTCACGGGACAACCCGCCCGGCCTGGCTGGGTGATTGAGGATCCGAACGCCGACGGTGCGCTTGGCAATGCCGCAGCGGCAACGGCAGAAAAGGGCGCGGCGCTGATCGACCGCGCGGCGCGCGGGCTGGCCACCTATCTTGCCGATTTCGCTCGGTTTGAGCCGCGCGCATGATCACCGATGTCCGCGTGCCCAAGGCGCTGTTGCATGACCCCGCCGTGTTTGGCGGCACGTCCGAGGGCGACTGCCTGCGCGGAAACCTTGTTGTCCAGTGCGGGCGCGCCGTTGCGCTGACCAAGGCCCCGCCGACGCAGGCCCCTCGGATGCTGATCCCAGGCTTGGCCGAGGCGCATTGCCATCTCGACAAATGCCACACGATCCACCGGCTAGGCGCAGTCGGAGGGGATCTGCGCACCGCCATCGCGGCGCAATGGGCGGATAAGGTGAATTGGACCGAGGAAGATCTCTACGCCCGCGCGACCCGCGGCCTGGCCGAGGCGCAGGCGGCAGGCTGCACAGCGCTGCGTACCCATGTCGATTGGGGCGACACGCCGGAGCCGCCGCGCGCGTGGTCAGTGCTGGGGCAGCTTCCCGTTCAATGCGCCGCGTTGGTGGGGGTCGATCAAATGGCCGACCCGGACTTTGCCGCCGCGATTGCGCCCCATATTAAAGGGCGTGTTCTGGGCGCGTTCATCCTGGACCATGCTCAGATGCAGGCGGGCTTGAGCGCATGTTTCGCACTGGCCGAGGCGCAGGGCGCGCCGCTTGATTTTCATGTGGATGAGGGCTTGGGCGATCTAAATGGCTTAGAAGCAATAGCGGATATGGCCCTGGCGCGCGGGTTTGAGGCGCCCATCCTCTGCGGTCACGCCGTCAGTCTGATGGACAAAGCCCCGGCAGAGTTTGACCGGATTGCCGATAAATGCGCCCGCGCCGGGATCACGATTTGCGCTTTGCCGACAACAAACCTCTACCTGCAAGGGCGCAGCGCTGGCACGCCCGACCGGCGCGGTCTGACACGGCTGCAAGAGTTGCGCGTGGCGGGGGTGCCCGTGATCGTCGGATCGGACAATGTGGGCGATGCCTTTTGCCCAACGGGCCAGCATGACCCCATGGCCGCGCTGCACCTGGCCAGCCTTGCCGCCCATCTTGATCCGCCGATGGGCCCTTGGTTGACGATGATCACCACCGACGCGCGGGCCGCTATGGGCCTGACGCCGATCACAGTGGATGGGGCAGAGCTGAGCGCGCTGCGGCTGAGCGATGCACAAAGCACGGTGGATTTGGTGGCGGGCCGCACGCCCCTCTACCCAGCGAGAGAGGATTAAGATATGAGCCTATCTGGCAAAACTGATCACATCGACTGGACCGCCTTTGCCGAGGCCCTCGCGCCGGTAGAGACCATCTCGGAGCCCGTCTTGGTCAAAAAGCGGAGCCGGGATTTCTTTTGGTACTCGCCCATCTTGAACCAAGCGCTCAAGACCTGCTTTGGCGACCTAGTCGCGCAGCCCAAAACCGAGGCGGAGATGGCGCATACGCTGGCCACCGCCTATGCCCATGCGGCACCGATAGTGATTCGGGGCGGCGGGACCGGCAACTATGGTCAAGCCGTGCCCATGGAAGGCGGGCTGATCCTCGAAACGACAGGCCTGAACCGCATCCTAGAAATCACGCCCGACGCGGTGCGGGTTCAGGCTGGGGCCTTGATGAAAGACGTGAATGCCGCGCTCGCACCACATGGGCGGGAGCTGGCGATGTTCCCCTCGACCCAAGACATCGCGACCGTGGGCGGCTTTGTGGCGGGCGGGAGTGCGGGTATCGGCTCGATCGCCAATGGCGCGCTGCGCGATCCAGGCAACCTGCGCGCGCTCAAAGTGCTGAGCGTCGCGGAAACGCCGGAGGCGCATGTTTTTGAAGGGCCGGACACGCTGCTTGTCCACCATGCTTGGGGGCTGAACGGCGTGATCGCCGAGGTCACCTTACGCACAGTGCCCAGCCGCGATTGGGTCGGCTGCCTGGCGACATTTGACAGCTATGAGGGCGCCTATGCCTGCGCGCACGAGATTGCCAAGGCCGAGGATGTTGGGCGCAAATTGCTCACGACAGTAGACGCGCGCATTTGCAACTATTTCCCAAAGCTAGAGGGGCATATCCGGCCACAGCACCACCTGCTTGTTTCGATGGTTCCAGCCGAGGATATCGGGCGCTTTACGGCCCTGATCGCGCACGGCGGCGGGCAGCTTGATCGCGCACTGACCGAGGCCGAGCGCGCAGCCGCCAAGCTGCCCCATGTGTTCGATTTCAGCTACAATCACACCACGCTGCAAGTGCTCAAGGCAGACCGAAAGGCAACCTATCAGCAGGTGGGCTGCCCGGCGCCTCCCGATCCGCAGGCCATCGCGGATCTGCGCGGCAAGCTGGGCGACGACGTTTGGATGCATCATGAGTTCAGCCGCGTTGGCGGAGATATCGTTACTTTTGATCTGCCAATCATTTGGTTTGAAAGCCCCGAGCGCCTGGCCGAGATCAATGCGACCTACGCGGCAAACGGCTTTCCGGTCTATGATGCCCACACCTTCTATGTTGAGGGCGGAGGGCTAAAGCCCGACTACACCCATCTTGCCTGGAAAAAGCGGCTTGATCCCAAGGGTCTGCTCAATTCCGGCAAATCGCGGTTTTGGAATGAGGTGCGGCATCTCTCGCCCGAAGAAATCGAAGCCAAAGGAGCGCATTCATGAATTGGAGCACCACACCGCTACACCCTCGCTATGGGGTCGAGATCCACGGGCTGCAATTGGCAAGCCTTGATGAGAGCAGCTTTCCCGCCTTTCGCGCCCTCTTTGAAGAGCACTCGGCCCTGCTGCTGCGCGCGCAAGAAATCGACGATGCTGCGCATATGCGTCTCGCGCGCTTCTTCGGCCCGATTGAGGACCGGCTGGCGGATGAGCGAAAGGAGGGCGAGGCGTTTAAAGTGCCCGAGGTCAGCAACATTCGGGCTGATGGCAGTGTCACGGACGCGATGGACCTGCATACGCTGAACCTCAAGGCGAATATGCTCTGGCATTCCGACAGCACCTTTCTGCCGGTGCCTGCACTGACCAATATCCTCATTGCGCGTGTGGTGGCCAAGACCAAAGGCCAGACCGAACTGGCCTCGACCCGCGCGGGCTGGGCAGATATGCCCGAGCGGTTGAAGGCGCAGCTGCGCGATGCGGGGTTTTGGCACCGCTACGCCCATAGCCGCGCGCGGATTGATGCAGAGCTTGCCAAGCTGCCGATGTTTCACAAATGGCCTGACCAACTTTGGCGCGCGGTTTGGCGCAACCCGGTGAACGGGGCAGAGGCGCTCTATATCGCCTCCCACGCCTTCGCGGTTGAGGGGATGGATGCCGAGGATGGGGCGGCGCTGATTGATGAGGCGCTGGCTTGGGTGACGCAAGAGCAATACGTCTACAGCCATACATGGCAACCAGGGGATGTATTGATCTGGGACCAACGGGCGGTGCTGCACCGCGCGACTCCGTGGGATTATCAGGAACCGCGCAAACTTTCGAGCATTTGTGTCTCTGCTTCTGCGCAAGATGGGGTTGACGCGGTGCGCATGATCGTTTGAACTTGCGCCCGTTCCCCTGTATAAAACAGGGCGCTGAAGGACGCAGATCAACTGCACACGAGGGCGCAGGCACCAAGCCAAGCCCGACAACAGAGAGGAAGAACATGGAATTCTTGACCCGTACTGGGAAACCACTGCCAACGGCCGTGGTCGAGTCAGCCGCAAAGGTTGGCGACGACGCTGTAAGCCGCCGCGAGTTTTTGGCCGTGGCCAGCGCCTTTGGCGCAACGGCAGCGACCGCTTATGCGATGCTGGGCTCGGCAGCCCCTGCCTATGCCCATGGGCATAAAGTGGGCGGCACTGCGCGCATCGAGATGGAAGTGCGCGCGCTGAAAGATCC
>CAYWNJ010000091.1:329-7550 GCA_964459535.1 uncultured Rhodobacterales bacterium | reverse complement strand
AACAGCGCAGGCAGGCAGGCCGCGACGATAATCGACAGATACGGTAGACCCACCAGATCGGCCATCACGAAGGCGGCGGCGGCCATGATCGGCGGCGTCAATTGGCCACCAGAAGATGCGGCGGTTTCCACAGCGGCGGCGAAATTCGCAGAGAAACCCTGTTTCTTGATCATGGGGATCGTGAAGACCCCAGTGCCCGCGATATTGGCCGCGACAGATCCGGACATCATGCCGAACACCGCGCTGGCGACAATAGCCGCATGGGCCGCTCCACCCGAAATGCGGGCAGTTAGCGCAGTTGAGATCTTGATCAGGCTTTCGCCGGCGCCGGTTTTTTCCAGCATGGCCCCAAAGATCAGAAAGATCAGTACGGTGTCCACAACCAGGCCCGTGGTCCGCCCGAAAACGCCATCGAACGAGTACCAGACAACTTTCATAAAGCCGCCCAATGTCATGCCGAAATGCTCCAGCGCGCCGGGCAGGTAGGGGCCCGCAAAGCCAAAGGCGACAAAGCCAACCGCGAGGATCAGAAGCGACCAGCCCCAGGCGCGGCGGCAGACCTCGAGCAGGCCCAGAAGCCCGATCACTCCGGCGGCGATATTGGTCGATGTGGGAATGTAAAACCCGGTCCAGAGCGAGGCTTTGACCTGAAAGAACCACCAAGTTGACCAGGCAAAGCCAATCACCAGCAGCGCGTCGATAAGCCAGCCGGCCCACTGCAGCCGCACGGGCAGCGCCTGAGCAAGCGGTTGTGAAAGAAGCACAATGGCAAACCCAAAGGCCACGGCAGAGAAGCGGGCATTGGCCTCATCAAGCAGCACGAACCCGATGGACCAGATCACAAACGCCGAAAAGACAAGCCCAAGCGCCTGGGATGTCTTGAGTGCAACCTTGCCGGGCCAGCGCGCCGTCACAGGGTCTGCCTGCGCCATTGTGGTCCTCCTTGCCGTCAACCGATCTCATCAGTTGACTTTGACAACTCAATTTCTCACTTTATCAGTTGTTAAAGTCAATTGAAAATTAGGCGAGGCTGCATGGGACATCCGAACACTGAAGGCTTCGACACCGTCAAAGATGCAGAAACGGTGCTGCGCAATGGGGTCATTTACACGATGAACCCCAATCAGCCACAGGCACAATGCGTGGCGATGCGGCAGGGGCGGATCGCATTTGTGGGCGATGATCAGGGCGCCCCGATAGGCGCCAAAACAGAAGTCATTGATCTGCAAGGGCGCACAGTGATGCCTGGCTTTATTGACTACCACGTACATGCCCATGATGGCGCACGCTCGGACCTGTTTGAAACCAAACTGGACGCACCCGAAAGTCTTGAGGCTTTTGCCGCGCAGATCGGGGCTGTCTGCGGCGGCCAGGCCAAGGGGACATGGGTGCGCATTTTGCTGACATCCGCGCTGGTGGCAAAGCTGCTGGAGACTGACGCTGCGCGGGATTATGTCAGCCGCGCCAGCCCGGACCATCCGGTGATGGTGAATATCATGTACCATTCTGCATTCGTTAATGAACGTGCGCTAGAACATATGCAGCTGCGCGCACCCTATCCCGAAGGCGTTGCCCTTGGCGCGTCTGGTCAACCCACCGGGCTTTTGATTGAACACGCGGTGGCGCTCGCCACACAAGCCTGCCGGCCTTTCACACCGCAGCAGCAGATCGACGCCGCCAAACGCAGCGCCGAGATTTTCAACAGTTTCGGCTTGACCGGGTTCCAACATGCAGTCACCTCCAAAGCGCAGCTGGACGCCTATAAAGCATTGGACGATGCAGATGACCTGAACCTGCGTGTCAGCGCTTGTTATGCCACGGACACGTTGATCGCTCCGGCGCATGAAGGGATCGGACTGGAAGCCGCCCGCGAGCATGACTGCTATCGCAGTGACCGGTTGCGCGCGGACGGGGTCAAGTTCTTTATGGACGGTGTCGTGCCGCTTAAGTCAGCGGCGATGCTTGAGCCATATGTTGGGGGCAGCGATTGCGGTGATCTTGCGTTCACCGCGCAGGAACTGGCGGCCAAGATCAAACCATTCGACGATATGGGTTTTTCTGTCAAAGTCCATGCAGTTGGCGACCGCGCCATCCGCGAAACACTGGATGCTTACCAGATTATCCGGGACGCAAACCCGGATGGGGCGCAATTCAGTATTGCCCATCTCAGTTATATTCATGCTGATGATATACCGCGTCTGAAGGCGTTGAATACCGTTGCCGATCTGAACCCGCCAATGTCGTATGACAGCCCCGCCATAGCACTCAACAGAGCCCTGCTCGGCGACGCGCGTGCCGAGAGGGCGTATCCAATCAAGGATATTTTGGATGCGGGAACGCATTGCTGTATCGCTACCGACTGGCCCGCGATGATCCCCGACCCAAATCCCTGGTTCGGCATTCAGACCCTGATCACCCGCGCCAATCCGGTCGATCCGGCCTATAGCACACTTGGTGCCGAACAGGCGTTGACGCTGGATGAGGCCCTGCCGCTTTACACACGCAGGCCTGCCGAAGCGATGGGATGGGGTGATTTGACCGGCACATTGGAAGTCGGCAAAAGTGCCGATATGATCATGCTGTCGCAAAACCCTTACGCAGTGCAACCTGAAACCCTATTACAAACGCGTGTGCTCACAACCTGGTTTGAGGGCAGAAAGGTGTACGAGGATTCATAATGACCACGGCGATGCCGGCAAAAGAAACAACGCGAAATGATCCGGTAGCGCAGCAGCACGGCAAGTCCGCCGCGGACGGCATCACAGGCTTGATGTCCTTTCTGCTCTCGCAAGCCGTTAGCCTGAACGACAAGGTCGGCGAAAATTGGACGCGCAAACAGTTCGGCCTCAACCTTGCCGAATGGCGGGTTCTTGCGCTGGTGGCCTGCCTGCCGGATCCCAATGTGCAGGACATCCGCCAGAAGCTCTTTTACGACAAAGGGATGATGAGCCGGATTACCAAACGCCTCGTCGCGGAGGGTTTGATCACTTCTGAAAAGTCGGCCGTGAACCACCGTGTACGCGCCTTGAGACTTACCGAAGAGGGCCAGCAGCTTTACGAGCAGATGTTTCAGGTCGCCATTGAGCGTAACCGTATCGCAGAAGATTTTTTGCGCCCGGACGAAATCACACAACTCAAAAAACTGCTGACAAAGTACGAGGCGGAGCTGCGCAAATGGCAGGATTTGCGAAAGCCTTAGTGGGCTGTCGCTCTCCAGGCTGCTAAAACTTCCGGACCGAGCTCCTTTTACCGTCACAGGAACGCGCCAGGGACGTTCCTCAATGGTTGCGCCAGGCAAGTTGCAAGGAAGCTCAGCGCAACTTGATTTTGCAGGGTTAGTACTTTTTGCGCCGGCTTGATGCCTATCAGCTCTTTGTACTGCAACCTACCCATAACTCGGTCGTGGACGGCTCCGGCCAAAGGGGCGAGCCATTTGGCGAAGGCGGCGGTGTTCTTCGGAAGACTTTCGGTTTCAATACACGGACGAAGCACCGTCAGGTTTCTGGGAAATCGAGGTCTGGGATATAAACGATGACATCCTGCCCGCCGCAATGTCTGCGTTTGTCGCGACGGATGACGGTGTTTATTGCGACCGGCTATCTGTTGAACAGTCGCATCGAGGCAAGGGACTTGGACAGGTCATGATCGACATGGGCCAGCGGCTATGGGGAGCAGCAATTTTCGATGTTGATCAATTCACGGACCAACAGGAGAACTTCTGGTCTAGCCGGACAAGGTTTTCGCACAGTCTCGTTTGAGTATACTCTGAGAGGACACCAAAATTCTGCCCAATGGTGTCCTTTTAGACTTATAGAATCACTTATCGGACACTATGGTGTTGTCGGACAGTCAAACAAGACAGGAGGGCAGTATTTGAGTGAACTGATAGGCTACGGAAGAGTCTCCAGCAGATCACAGTCATTGGATATCCAGATATCGGCATTGAAGAACGCTGGAGTGAAAGAAGAACATCTGTACCTGGAAAAGGCGTCTGGCACGAAAACCGTGGATCGTTCAGCGTTGGACGACATGCTAAGCCGTGGTATCAGGAAGGCCGATACTGTTGTTGTTACCAGGTTGGATCGGTTGGCACGTTCTACCCGTGACTTGCATAACATCGCACATCTACTGGAAGAAAAAGGCGTCGGCCTCCGTGTCCTGGAGCAGAACATCGATACCACCACACCGGAGGGACGGTTGTTCTTCTCAGTGCTTTCAGCGATCAGCACTTTCGAAACTGAAATCCGCAAGTCCCGTCAACGAGAAGGCATAGACGCTGCCCTAGCCAAAGGGTCAGACAGTCCTTTCAAAGGGCGACCCTCATCGATCAACGGTGATAAAATCCAACGCCTTTATAATGAAGGAATGTCACCAACGGCGATCGGGAAAGAGCTTGGGATAGCCAGGTCATCGGTCTATCGTTATCTTAGCCCTTAGCCCTTAGCCATATTCTATGAGACTGAAAGCTATAGCCACTAATGTGCATAAAACATGCGAGGACCGACAGCAGTATCTACCAGTATTTGATTGAATGCTTAAAGATGCCTGCAAGACACGGTTGAAAGCCCGGCGGTATTCAGATGTAGTTACGTGGCCGAGAAATGAGTCTATACGGTTCCCGGCTTTCAACATCCCAAGACTTATTGGAACCATGTGGTTCCGGACAAGGACAGCTTTGCTAACATTTTATATGGATGAGACAGGAAACCGCGTTCCTGACAAAAAAAAAGACAAAACCAGAGAAGGCAGAGATTGGTTCGCCTTTGGTGGGTTCCTTATCCATAAGAATGATGAGCAACATGCGAAGGAACTGCATGACGATTTTTGCCAAAGATGGAACGTAAGAAAACCGTTTCACATCACAGACATGCTTGGTGAATGGAAGGGCTTTTTCTGGCTTAAAGAAAGGTCGCAACGAGAACGTGACCAGTTCTGGGCAGAGTATTGCAGCCTTTTGTGCCAAATTAGGTGCCTAGGCTTAGCCTGCGTCGTTGACCGGCCTGGGTACGTAGATCGAGGTTACCTTGAGAAGCACGGAGAGGATAGATGGCTTTTGTGCCGCACTGCATTCGACATAGCTATCGAAAGGGCAACCAAATACGCCATAACGCAAGGCGAAAAGCTCAGTGTTGTCTTTGAAAGTGATCCACCATTTAACCCGGTGGTCAAAAGCTACTTCAAGAATCTAAAGGAAAATGGTTTAGATTTTGACCCAGCCAATTCAGCTAAGTACTCACCGCTGTCAAAAGAAGACTTTGCCAACACGCTTTCTACCATAGAATACAAAGATAAATCCTCCAAGCTATTGCAGTTTGCAGATAGTTACATCTATGCGATCGCACGACAAAAACAGGATTCCTGTCTGCGTAACCCCACTCAATGGCCTTGGTGAAAACGTGCGACAGCAAGTTCATCTGTCGGTTTACAGTTGATCCTGAAACTTCACTAAGTCGGTCATCCTTCCAACGACTGATGTCCGCTTTGCCAACATCATGCACCAGCATGTCAGCAAGCTGAGTCCGTTTTAGAACCACGAACTGCTTCAGTTCCCAATCATGGCCTTTCTTGTGGACACTTACCCTCCTGTCGTATTCATCGAGCAAAGCTGAAAACCTGATCACGCCATCACGAGCATGATCCCGCTGTTGCCGCAGTTCAGCCTCTGTGTAGGTCGCCCAAACTCTGGCCTCAGTTTTGGTTCCAAAGAGTTTCGATCTACGAAACCCGTTTACATACACCTGGGCCCGCCAACCATTCTTATGCTTAGAATAACTCGCCATGGTAACACTGTGGGGAGTTTGTGCGTAATCGGCAACCCCGCCTTGGAGAACTAAATCGAATCTAGATATAGATAACCCAATGTTTTCAAGGATGTTCTCAAAACGTCCAACACTAGATTTGATCTAAATCTTGGAAGTGGTGCCCGGGGGCCGATATGTGAAAGGAGATCCCGTAGGCATCCAATATCGTATAGCGCATTGATTTTCAAATTGAATCTACGAGCGGCCAATCTCCGAGGAGCGGGACTCCGACCAGTTTTTGTCCAGAAACTGCGGTGAGTCCGGTTGGCTGAGAACTCAATCACAATCTCAAGTGAAGCCGTTTCAGCGGTGCAGCATTCGACTGGGCCAAGTCCTGTTTTGCCGTTGTTCGCCGCACGGGTCATGAAATGGTAATAAGCGAACAAAGCCGCGATCGGGATTTGCGACACGCAAGGCTGCAAAGTGCACTTTTCTGTCTCAGCTGGAAACAGCAAGGCAGGAATCCGTGAATTTGTTGCGACCCAAAAGCGAACATTGGTCAATGACCAAAGCGGACGATGGTTTGGGCCAACAGTCGGTTCATTTTCGCGTTTTTTTGCAAATCTTGCATCGTGCCTTTCCAATTCCTTCTTCCAATATCACTGCTTTGAAAAGAGGGCATCAGATGGAAAGGGCGAATTTTGGTCGTGTTCTCTGGCGGAAATGGGAACGTCTGTTTAGAGGCTTGCGGCGACAGCCGGGATTCGACAATCCAAGCCGATCCGCTCACACGTGAGGAAGCGCAGGGTTCAACCGTCAGACGCAACCAACAGTTTGTCCGGATCAGCGATCAAATCGCTGTATCTGGCAAGAAAGCGCGCGGCGTCGGCCCCATTGATCACACGGTGATCGTAGCTGAGATCAAGCGGGGTCATCGGCACGGGTTGGAAGGTCGCACCGTCCCAAACGGGGCGGAGCTTGGTTCGGGTTATTCCCAGAATGGCGAGTTCCGGCGGGTTGACGATCGGCGTAAATCCTTCACCGCCGATGCCGCCAAGCGAAGATATCGACATCGAAGCGCCACCCATTTCCTCCGGGCGAATGCGGCGGGCGCGGGCGCGGTCTGCCAAGTCGGACAGTGTGTCGGATATCGCCCCGACCGAGAGCCGATCCGCGTCGCGGATGACGGGCACGACAAGCCCCTGCGGTGTGTCTACAGCGATGCCGATATGCACGTATCCTTTGAGTATCAGCGATGCGCCGTCTGCGGACAGCGAGGCGTTAAAGCGTGCGAACTCTTTCAGGCAGCGCGCCAGGACGGCGACGTGGAAGGCCAAAGCCGTGACGCGTTTGCCTTCAGATTTGAGCGTCTTGCGCAAGGCTTCGATCCGGCTGACATCCGCGCTGTCGTGATGGGTGACCGACGGGATCAATTGCGCCGCGGCCGTCAGGTTCGCCGCCGCCAGTTTTGCCATGCGGC
>CAYWNJ010000091.1:0-319 GCA_964459535.1 uncultured Rhodobacterales bacterium | reverse complement strand
GACCGTATTGCCCGTGATCGACGTCCCAGTACTGGGTGCTAGCGCCAGGTGGCGGGGTGCTTCCACCCAGAATATCTTCCCGTGCAATGGTCTCGCGTCCAAGTTGGGCAGCAAGCGCGTCGATATCGACGCCGCGTTCGAGTGCCAGCTTTCGGACCGAGGGGCTTGCGATGGCGCTCATCTTACCACTCGGTCGAGATATACTGAGTTTCCTGGAACTCGCGGAGGCCTTCCTTGCCGCCTTCGCGGCCAAGCCCCGATTGTTTGACGCCGCCGAAAGGGGCTGCTGGATCGGAAACAAGGCCCCGATTGAGGCCGA
>CAYWNJ010000090.1:0-7658 GCA_964459535.1 uncultured Rhodobacterales bacterium | reverse complement strand
ACCGTGGAAAAATTGGACAAATTGTACTAAAATCTCTTGTGGCAACAACATATAGAGTAAATTTTCGACAGATCATTTTTCCCACATTTGCCCAAAAAAAATCAGCCGAGGGTGCCGCATTTGGGCATGTTCATTCTATGTTCTTTTCTCAATCGTGCTTGTGCTGGCGAATCGGCCCATTCTAGGCCGCTCTAATCCGGAATATGATTCGTATCGCCTAAAGAGGTACCATGGTTTCCCATTTCTCTAATCTCAGACGATACCGCCGCTCATAAGACGTTCTGCCAACGCGGCGTAGGCTTGAGCCATTACCCCGTCGCCCGTAGCTACTGGGCTACCAGCATCTCCCGATATGCGCGTTTCAAGGTCGATGGGCAGTGCGGCCAAAAATGGCAATCCCATTCGTTCAGCTTCGGCCGCTGCCCCATCCTTACCGAAAATCTGGTGCTGAGCGCCGCAATCGGGACAGGTGAACACAGACATGTTTTCAATCAAACCAAGGATTGGCGTGTTCAAAGTCTGAAACATATCCATCGCTTTGCGCGCATCAATCAAAGCAACATCCTGGGGCGTTGAAACGACAATAGCACCTGTTAGTTCAGTTCTTTGACACAAGGTAAGTTGGACATCGCCCGTTCCAGGGGGCAGATCCACTAGCAGGACATCTAGCTCACCCCACGCGACCTGGCCTAGCATCTGCTGCAGCGCACCCATCAGCATTGGGCCGCGCCAGACGACTGCCTTGCCCTCTTCCATCATCAGCCCAATCGACATGAGCGTCACGCCATGCGCCTGAAGCGGTATGATGGTTTTGCCATCAGGACTGGCTGGGCGTTTGTTTATGCCCATCATGCGAGGCTGAGAGGGGCCGTATATGTCGGCGTCAAGTAGCCCTACTTTGCGCCCGGCCCGCGCTAGGGCGACAGCCAAATTCGATGAAACCGTCGATTTACCGACCCCGCCCTTCCCCGAGCCGATAGCAATAATGCGGTTGACGCCAGATGGTTTTGTTGGCCCTTGCTGCGGGCTTGGATGCTTTCCGATCTTAAGGTTTGGTGGTTGCTGGGGTTGCGCAGGCGCTGGGCTATGCGCGGTCAACGCGACTTGAGCTGTGACGCCTAGCGCCTCAACCGCCGCTTCAGCCGCAGCGCGCAGCGGGGCCATCTGTTGGGCCAGCGCAGGGTTTGGCGCCTCAATCACAAAGCTCACATGGCCAGCGGTAATGCTCAGACCCCGGATCATATCGCGACTCACCAAGTCGCCGCCATCGGGCAGGGAAAGCCGTGAAAGCGCAGCCTTTATCTCCTCCGGCGTAACAGACAGCTTCTCAGACATGGCGCAGATCTCCTCACATTGCTGAAGGAAGTGGCATCTTGGTTCGATAGGGCAAGGTCTGATACTGGAATTGTCAAAACTTCAAGCAGATTTGCCCGCAAAACAGGCAGATCTACCATGTAAATGCCGCATAGCAGCATTGCAGCGAAAATTACTTTGCGTGCGCAGCATTTCGTGCAATTATCTCCGTAGAAAGATCAAATTTTCGAAGACAGCATGGGGCGCGCCTTGGTTTTCCAATTTTTCACAATGCGTTAGATTGGATCATGTTGAGATTGCGGCATATCGCTAAATCGCTGCATGTGCAGCATAGGCGTCACGCATGCGTCATATAGAAGAGACTGGGGTGGTGGTTTCCCAGCAGATTTAGTTTTTCGGTTCAGGCGTCCATCCTCCTCCCTAGGATGTCTGTGCTTCAGCGGTGGCGCCCTCCTCCTCCCTGGCGCCACCGCTTTTTTGTACACGCGGTTTTATGGGTTGAGTTTACGCCTCTAAACCTAGTGCGAGTGGTCGCTATGATCCGATGTCTCCTGCACCCGCGCGCCATAAACCGGCACAGTCATAGTGATTTCACCTGCCATTTCGAATACTAGGGTCAGCGTTAGATCATCGCCTGTGGTCAATGGCGTGGTTAGCCCCATGAGCATGACATGATCGCCCCCTTGCGCGAGCTCATGTGTCGTGCCAGCGGGCAGGGGAATGCCTTCTTCAATTTTGATCATTTGCATGATGCCATCTTCGCTTTCGCGGTGGGCATGCAATTCGACCCGTTTCGCAATATCTGAGCGCACATCTACAAGACGGTCATCTGATGTCCCATGGTTCATCAATACCATGAACGCGGCAGCACTCGGCGCTCCAGGGCGCGAGACGCGTATATGGGGATCATGCGCCGCAATATCGGCGGCAAATGCCAAATGAGGCACCACAAGGGCACTAAAGATTGCTATGAAGAACCGCTTCATTCGACGCCAATAATGAGCACTAAGCATCGTCTCAGCTATAGGCTGATCCTACGCCGGGGCCGCTTGCGCCTTCGCGATCTCTTTTTTGACCTTCAAAGCACGGGCAGAAAGCTCATCATCTTTGGCCTTAGCAAGATAGTTATCCAGCCCGCCGCGATGATCGACACTGCGCAACGCTGCCGCAGATATCCGAAATTTGAAAACTCGCCCAAGCGTTTCGGATTGTAACGATACGTCATTCAGGTTCGGCAGAAACCGGCGCTTGGTCTTGTTGTTGGCATGGCTTACATTATTGCCAGACATTGGGCCTTTTCCGGTCAATTCGCACACACGCGACATTTCGTAATCCTCTTCGCTCGGCAAATGGGCAAAACCGCCCGAAATCGTTGGTCCGCAACCGCCTGTTCCAGCAGGTTGATCAAAACCGTGCTGCGCTTTAGGTCGAATCCACCAAAGCGTCAAGCCACAAGCGCCGGATCAAAGGCTTGCATAGCCCTGATTTCAGGCTCAATCTGAAATAAATCGGCGAAGGAGCGGCCATGGAGACCCAAGATCTTATCGTAAACCGCGCTCATTTGCGCGAGGCGGAGATTGTCACAGCCCAGCAACCGGATCTTGTTCAGGGTGAAGCGCTCTTGCGCATCGACAGTTTTGCGCTGACCGCCAACAACATCACCTATGCGGTTGCTCCCGAAGTGATTGGATATTGGAATTTCTTCCCGGTCGAGCGTTCCGGCTGGGGGCGTATTCCGGTTTGGGGCTTTGCAGAGGTCATCGCGTCGGAATATGCGGGGCTAGATCTAGGGACCCGGCTTTATGGCTATATGCCCATGTCGCGCACGCTTGTTATCAAGCCAGACAAGATGACGCCGCACGGTTTGCTCGACAGCGCAGCGCACCGGCAAGATATGGCGGTGATTTACAACCAATACTCCAAGACCGAGGCTGACCCCGCATGGTCTGCGGAAAGAGAGGGCATGATCAGCCTTTTCCGCCCGCTTTTTACCACCTCTTTCCTGCTCGATGACGTGCATCGCGCGGCCGAAACTTTTGGCGCTGAAACCCTCATTCTTTCGTCGGCATCAAGTAAAACGGCCCTAGGTTTGGCATATCTGATGGCGCGCACACGCCCGAAGGGTCTGAAGATCATCGGTTTGACTTCCCCCCGCAATGTAGAATTTTGCGCAGCACTTGGCGTGTACGATGACATCTTGCCTTACGATGAGATCAACCAATTGCCGCGTGTTGCGACCGCATTCGTTGATATGGCTGGCAATGCGGATGTGCTTCGCGCCATACATGGGCATCTTGGAGATGCGCTGAAAAACTCTTGCCGGGTCGGACTGACCCATTGGCAGAACACGGCGAATTTTGTCGAAGGTTTGTCCGGGGGCCCTAAACCTTACTTCTTTTTCGCGCCAACCTATGCGCAACAGCGCATCGCGGATTGGGGGCGCGCAGGCTTTCAATCGCGCCTTGCCGAGGCTTGGGGCGCGTTTATTTCTGATGCCTCTGCTTGGCTGCAATTGCGGCACCGGGCGGGGGCAGAGGCTGTCAAAGCGCAGTATCTGCAAATGCTTATTGGTCAAATTGACCCTGCAGAGGGGCATGTCCTTTCGATGTGGGATAGAGATGTGGGATAAAGAGTAGTGGCACACCGGGAAACAAACTGCGAGAGCCTATTGCAGCCAATCGGGCCCTAATCTTCTTGCGTAGATCTTAAGGTCTTTAGCTGCGCGCGTACCTTTTTTGCCTTTAACCGACGTTCAATTGAGGAACGTGTTGGCTTGGTCGCGATCCGGCGTTTGGGGACAATCAATGCTTTGCGGATCAGCTCAGCCAGACGGCTTTGCGCCAATGCGCGGTTTCTGGCCTGGCTGCGTGTTGTATCGCAGTGAATGATAAGCGCGCCGTCATTGGTCCAGCGACGCCCTGCCAGACGCTTAAGCCGTGCCTTAACGGGCGCAGGTAAGGACGGGCTCCGCGCGGCCTCGAAACGTAGCTCAACCGCTGTGGACACCTTGTTGACATTCTGTCCACCGGGCCCGGAGGCGCGCGAGAAAACCTCAGTCAGTTCCCAAGCCTGGATTGTGATATCGTCCGAGATGCGCAGCATAGTCAGTTATTCAAGTCAAGAAAGGGCCGCTTTAGCTCAGCGGCCCTCTCCAAGGTTTCGTTTGAAAGTTTAGATGTAGGCTCGGTTAGTGCAGGCGCACCGCTTGATCCAAAACTCTACAGGGGCTGCCCTATAGGAGCCTCGCCCAAGTTGTCCCGACACCCTTCTCCAATACCTTTCTCGACACTGGATCACCTCCTTTCAGCTGTTTCGACTAACGCAAGGAAAGCATGTTCACCCGCGTCAGCCAAGCAAAAACGCTAGGCTGCCCGGTATGTGAGCGCGCGAAACGGAATAAGTGCTAATAAAGCAAGCGATAGTTTGACCGCCCAATCCGCCAAGGCGAGCGATACCCAAAGCGGCGCAAGCGGACCTAGGCCCAAAATCGGGAGGATTTCGTTCGCCCAAGACACGTCGGTAGATGGGTCGATAAACGAAAGCTGCGCCGCAAACGCGATGGAGAAAAACAAAACGGTGTCAACGGTCGAGCCAACAAGTGTCGAAACAAGCGGCGCGCGCCACCACACGCCGTGGCGCATGGCCGAGAATATTCCCACATCCAAAAGCTGCGCGGTCAAAAACGCGAGCCCCGAGCCAAGCGCAATTCGGAACGTCACCCAAGGGCCGAATTCCCCCATAATTTGGGTGCCAACAAGGCTGCAAAATAGACCGACGACAAAACCGACAAATACAACGGTACGTGCTGGACCGGCCCCATAAACACGGTTCATGATATCAGTCACGAGGAAGGCCAGCGGATAGGTAAACGCCCCCCAAGTGAGCCATTGGCCAAAGAGGAACTGGACCAGAATGTTTGAGGCCAGCACAATGGCGGCCATCGCCAAAATTCCTGGAAGATGTGCGCGTGTCATAAGGTCTCTATCCATCAATTTTACACGTGATCCCAAAGAGCTGGGCCGACTACCTGCGGCATAATCCCGCACCTTGGGATGCGCAAGCACAAAACAATCTGGCAGCAAGAAATGTAGTGATCCAGGCGCGGGCCGATGGGGCGGGCTTGCCAGGGCCTAGCTGAAGGGCGTAACCTGCTATGCGAATATCCATAGCTGGTTGCAGTGAACGGCTTAATTGCCCCGCCTTTGAGAAAGGGTAGAAGATCTTTGATGACACCCAATGAGATTTGGCACAGCTTAGACGTCAAACTTATCGCCATTCTACGCGGCGTCCTTCCCGAGGAAACCTCCGACGTGGTGCGCGCTCTACTTGGCGCTGGATTTCGTGCGATTGAGATTACGATGAACTCGCCCGACCCTTATCGCTCGGTCGAATTGGCGCTGAACGCAGCCGAGCCCTATGGACCGTGCCTGATCGGCGCAGGCACTGTGCTGCATGCGCAGCAAGTCCGTGATTTATATACCCTGGGCGCCAACCTAATCGTCTCTCCAGATATTGCACCTGACGTCGTGACAGAGGCTCTGCGTCTAGGCTGCGCGAGCTTTCCCGGTGTTTTCACAGCAACCGAGGCGCACCAGGCCGTCCGGCTGGGGGCAACGGGGCTCAAGTTCTTCCCCGCGTCGGTTCTGGGTCCCGAAGGGATCAAAGCGATCAAAGCGACATTGCCCGACGCAGCGCAGATTTGCGCGGTTGGCGGGGTAAGCGAGAGCGATTTCCCCGCCTATCTTGCCGCTGGGACGCATGGTTTCGGAATTGGAAGTAACCTCTATAGGCGAGGCAAAGAAATAGGCCAGATTGCCCGAGATGCCGAGACGCTCGCCCAGGCATTTCTGTCGAATGCGTAGGACGTTCACCGGCGGTGCAGGCTAACTCCCGACGAGATACCCTTCAACCGCTTGATTGAGTTGCTTTAGCACAGAGGCATTAAATTTGATCATTTTCTTGAGTGTGGTTTCATCTGGCGTTTGGCCGGCCAATATCGCCTCCATCGTCGCTCTCATTTTCTTCCAAAACAGGTTCGCCGTGCGAAAATTCCGGTTGATCCGAGCGTTGGGCGGCGGTGCAATTTCCGCATCTCCGGTTTGCAGACGGGTCAAAACAGAGTCAAATTCTTGCAATGTGGCGGCAAGCTGTTCACGCATGGGCTGCCCTCCTATCCCGGCAAGGACAAAGCACGTCTCTTTTAGCGCGCGCTGCGACAGCATTCGGTGATAGCCCGCCAATTCCAATGCTGCTGTGAGCTGCGGGTCAAAAACTTCCGCCCCAAACGCATCAATAAAACGCTTTGAAAGGCGATTGGCCCCTTCTAGCGCCGCTTGATTGCGCGCCAGGATTTGCCGCATGATGACACTATGATAATCTTTGTGGATGAGCTGCCGAATAGCTGCCCCGTAATCGTGCCAATCTTGACGGGCCTCAGCAATCGCGATGCGCATCGCATCGTCCCGCTCTGGCAACAGCCCGAGCCACTCATGCCCGTTCTCAAAACCGTCAAGGACGGTATCAAAGGTGTTGAGGTCATCTAAGGCGATCGTTTGGCTGCGTTTTGCGTCCCCCCCCGTCATTGTAAAACACGAGGCATGTGTCATGCTTTGGATAAGCGTGCCCTGGCGAATGGCCAAATTGATACGTTCTGATTTATCGCGGGCACGCTCGCGCTCTGTCGCCGCGCTAACGTTGTTTGCCGTCAGAGCGGCTAGAATAGCAACGCAGGCAAGAACAACGGAGCGGATGGCAAAAATCATACACGATTGTTTAGGAGACGGAGGCTAAAGAAAAAATGAACACAGAAGCCAAAAGTCCGAAATATATAAGCTAGAGCGCCAAACTTAAACCTGAAGCACCTCACAGTGATTCTGATAGCGCTGTTCCGCGGGGTGGCGCAATCGCGCCGCCCCGTGGGGGCGGAACGGCGCGGCGCAACGGTCCCCGTTGCGCGGGAGCCAAGTTCAGAACGAGACGTCTGAGGTTTAACGTTAGGCGCTTTAAAGAAAGCCTGTTTCCTTCAACCTATTCAAAATTGCCTCGATATTAAGCGGCGTTGGTGCCTTGCTGCCTTCCGGCAAAAGCCTCAGCTGCTCTGCGCGTGGGAGCACGCAATCGATCAACACCGGCTCAATACCGGAAAAGGCGCGAAATTGCTGGTAAAGCCGGTCTAGCATCTCAGGCCGATTACGCCGCAGATAGATGGCAACCCGTGTCTGCGGTCTTGCCACAAAAGCGGCAAGGTGAAAGGCCGACCCATCCGCCCCCACAATGAGCTCGGCAGCCTGATAACGCCGGCATTGTTCTTCGATTGAGGCCCGCTCTGGGTAAAAAATGTCATA
>CAYWNJ010000089.1:0-7724 GCA_964459535.1 uncultured Rhodobacterales bacterium | reverse complement strand
GGCGTTTGAGGCCGATGGCTCCTATGTTCCTTGTGATCTCTTCAAATACCTTTGGATTTCGTTCCCGGGGGTTCAGGACGGTTATGGCGTCAATCGGTACGAGTCTTGCTTGTTCAAGTTGCTTGGGTTCCATCAGGCTACGTCCTTTAATGGCGTGCGAGCTGTCATCAGAAAGAAGGAGTGCAGGTCCACATGGCGATACGCGTCCAGTGACAAGCCGTTGTTCTCGGCTAGATTAAGTTTGGTTTCATGCATATCGACGGTGGGAAGAACGTAATAATCCAGCGGGGCATCGTTGCTTCGGTTCATGCGCACAACGATGGTGAGATCGGGCAGTTGACCAATTCCCAGACGTAGCTTCCAACGAAGGGACCCCGCCGTCGTTTGCTTGCATCGTGCCACCACGATTGAGGCCGTAAATTCGTTGTTGATGACAAGGCGATCCAAACCTTGGCTGTCATCAATTTGTCCGCCAGCCTCCACGATCCCGCGCGTTACAGAACCGACGATGTCAGAATGCAGCGAGCGCAATCTTTTGTTGATATTGATGTAGCGGTAGTCTCGTGCCGGGGTGTATCCAACCAGTTTATAGGCTCGTAGGAGGCTTCCAAACCGCGATTGATACGCGCTGCTGGATGGCAAAGCCTTGGTTTCATCGATAATAACACCCGACAGAAACCCGTTGGATTGCAAAGCTTTGCGAAGCCCTTCCAGCATCTCTTGGTCGGTCAATTTTTGCGACCTTGCGGCGATGATTTCAGCGGCGGCTTCAAACTGCTGGATAGGGACAATGGCATCAAAGACGCCTACGGCACGCACCCACTGTTCTGGCAGATTTCGGACATGGTTTTGTTTGAGCTTGAAAGAGTTTCGATTCCAGACGTTGTTGCCGATGTATTTTTCATTGGTCAAAATCTGACGAACGACCCCAGCGGACCAGCTCCGGCCCAAGTCCGTTAAGACCCCTTGGTTATTCAGTATTTCGCAGATTTCCGCGTCAGATAGTCCGTCTGAGACGAATAACTCAAAAATCTGCCTGACGATCGCGACTTCCTCTGGTGGCCCGGGGACTAAGATGACCCGATCAGTCTGAATGCTCTTGTGCTCGCCACGATTCAGAAGACCTTTCTGAACGCGGTCTTCGTCAACGAGCATTCTGCGAAGCCCAAAGCCTGGAGCTCCCCCTTGACGGAAGCCCAGCTCAATGAGACGAGCCTGACCCGCAAAGACCTTTTTTGAAAGTTCCCGACTATACTCACCAGCCATGGTTCGTTTGAGCGTTTTGGCCAAGGTGGACATTAAGCTGCCATCGTTCTCAAACTGTTCAGCGCAATATTCCACAGCGATGCCAGCTTTGCGGCAAAGGAATTCATAGTATGCGCTTTCATCCGCATCCTGAAAGCGGCCCCAGCGACTGACATCGTAAACCAGCACGGTTTGATAGTTTGTTCCACCGCGCTCGATGTCGCGCAGCATTTCCGAAAGTCCGTCACGGCCTTGAATGCGAAGACCACTTTTCCCGGCATCGGAATAGGTGCGGACAATCTTGTATCCACGTTCTTGCGCGTACTTTGCTATTGCTGCCGCCTGGTTCTCAGTTGAGTAGCGTTGATGCTCGGTGGACATGCGCACATATTGCGCCGCCTTCCTGCCAGTTTTTGCCGTTTCGTTTGCGCTTTGAACTGCCAACGTTTCCAGATTCCTGATTTTGCAGCGTAAGCCTGCATCAGGCATCTGCGATTCTCCCTTCGAAGTTATCTCAATAGAGGCAGAAACATGTTGCATAAGAAGGGCAAGGTTTTTCAAAATTACTCAAACGAAGGTATTTTGGACCTAGATTTCCGACCAGCCTTAGCAAAAGTACTGAAGGAAGAGCTTGGCGGCACCAATCAGGCTGCAAAGTCGGTTATGAAATGGGCCAACGTTTCAGAGCGGACCGCAAAGAACTGGATTGGTGGCACTCATAGTCCGAGCGGTGAGCACTTAATCGAACTAATGCGGCATTCCGATGCGGTTTTGAGTGTTGTGCTTTGTTTGGCAGACCGTAGAAGTGCTTTGGTTTCCGTCCATATAGATAGGTTAATTGCTCAGTTGAACGAAACTGTCCGAGATTTGAAAGAAATAGCTCCAGATGTCAGGACCTGAGGGTAATACGTCAAGACTGTGAACGTGATCGAACTGATCTGCTCCAGTCCAAGCCAACATAAGAAGCGGCTAACACCAGTACCTCTTTGCGTTCATCCTCGACAACGAAGCAGATAACGCCGTTTCCAGCGGTGGGGATTGCGCGCAGGCCGGAAGCGCTCAAAAATTCTATCATGGTGCGTAACGGCGATGCACTCCAACACTCGCGGCGGCTCAGCTTGGAAGTTTGGGCGCAACGGGTGGACCACAAGAAAACAAAACCGGGGTTAAGACTTAGAATATGCCGCTTTTAAAGCATCCATATCGTCGAATTTAATCGACTCGCCGCAGCCACAGGCTTCTACCACATTCGGATTTCGAAATTTAAAGCCTGCTTCCAAAAGCGATGTTTCATAATCAATCTCTGTCCCAAAAAGAAACATCTGGGCCATCGGCGCAATGGCGACACGCGCGCCGTCTTGCTCGACCACCTCATCATGGGCTTCAAGCGCTTGGACATAGTCCATCGTGTATTCCATACCGGCGCACCCGCCTTTTTTCACGCCGATCCTCAAGCCTTCATGCCCGCCTTGCGCCATAAGCTTAGAGATCTGCGCCGCCGCGCGCGGGGTGATTGTAACGGCCTGCTTGCCGGGAATGGAAAACATCTGCGCGCCTCCTTGACGTTCCTAATTTAGGCGTTGGCCCTGATAATCTCAAGCGCCTTAAAGCGTCCAACTTTAAACCTGAGGCACATCGCCCCGACACACCTCCCGCGTAACGGGCACCGTTGCGCCGCGCCGTTCCGCCCCCACGGGGCGGCGCGATTGCGCCTCCCCTCGGAACGGCGCTATTCGAATAGCTGTCTCGAGTGCCTCAGGTTTAAAGGTGGACGCTTTAGCGTTCGGGGATCAGCCCACGCGGTGAAAACCGCAGAACTAAGAGCAGCACAAGCCCCATCGTCAAAAGCCGCATATGCGCTGCGCTATCCAAAAGATGCGCCTTGAGCGCGGATCCATCGGCCATGCCGCTCGTGATAACCTGCATGCGCCACAGCCCCATCGGCTCGACCTGCACCCAAAGGAACCAGATTAAAAAGCCACCAAGCACAGCGCCTAGGTTGCTGCCAGAGCCGCCTACAATTACCATCACCCAGATCAGAAAGGTAAACCGCAGTGGCTGGTACGAAGAGGGCGCCAAGAGCCCATCCAAAGTCGTCGCCATCGCGCCCGCCAGTCCGCAAATCGCCGAGCCTAAGACGAAGACCTGCAAATGTCGCCGCGTAACGTCCTTGCCCATCGCTCGTGCGGCGACCTCATTGTCTCGGATCGCCCGCATCATCCGCCCCCAGGGCGAGTTCAACGCCAATTGCGCCATGACAAACAGCACAATCAGGACGACCAAGAACAGCCCGGCATAGACAAATTTAACGTAGAGTGTCGATGCCTCAACGGGTCCAATGCCCAAAGCAGCCGCTCGTTCCACAAAGCTGGCGCTTTGCTGCAACTCAATTGGGTCAGGTGCCGGGCTCGGGATCCCGTAGACAAGCTTTACACCTCGGGCCAACCAGTCTTCATTCTTCAGCACGGCAATAATGATTTCCGCAATGCCAAGCGTTGCAATGGCAAGGTAATCTGATCGCAAGCCAAGCGCGGTCTTCCCAATCACCCAAGCCGCTCCCGCCGCAAGCAACCCGCCCACGGGCCATGCGAGCACGACCGGCAAGCCGAGCCCGCCCAAATACCCTTCGAGCGCCGGGTTGACCGCTTCAACAGCACTTGTCGCCGGATCAAACACGCCGCGATAGAGGAAAAAACCGCCCACCAAGATGACGATAAGAGCCCCCGTACGCCCCCATCCGCTAGGCAGCCGCGTATACGCAACAACAGCGGCGACGATCGTCGCAGCGCCCAGAAAGAGGGCCAAGAACACCCCCGGACCACCCGCACGCCACGCCTCGGGCACGGGCGGCATAGACACAAGGACGGTTGCCAGACCTCCCAGCGCGACAAAGCCCATTATTCCCACGTTGAACAGCCCAGCAAAACCCCATTGCAGGTTCACGCCAAGCGCCATAATCGCGCTAATCAGCCCGAAATTCAGCACAAACATCGCCGAGTCCCAGCTTTGCGTGAAACCCGTAATCAGGATCAGTCCGGCGACGGCGGCAAAGTAGAGCCCGTTTCTTTGCACCTCGCTCATACCGATTTCCCCGCAAACAGGCCCGTTGGTCGAAAGAGAAGAACGATGAGCAAGATCCCAAAGCTCACCGCAAACTTGTAATCCGTGCTGAGCAATTGGGCGAGCCCTTGCGGCTCCAGGCTTTCTGGCAAAACGTATCGCGCCACTTTCTTCCAGGCATAGGTGATCGTGACCTCTGAGAATGCAATCACAAACCCGCCCGCAATCGCACCCAGCGGATTGCCAAGACCGCCAACAATCGCAGCGGCGAAGATAGGCAAAAGCAATTGAAAATAGGTAAAGGGCTTAAAGCTCTTATCCAGCCCATAAAGCACCCCCGCGACAGTGGTTAGGGCGGCGACGATCAGCCAGGTAATCATAACCACGCGCTCGGGGTTAATCCCTGAGAGCAGCGCTAGATCTTCGTTGTCTGAATAGGCCCGCATCGACTTACCCGTGCGCGTGCGATTTAGAAACCAAAAGAGGACGATAACCACCAAAACAGCCGTGACAACGGTAATACCCTGCGTCGTTTTCAGCGCGAGCCCTTCTTTAAGCCCGGTAAGCGCCTTAAACTCGCGGACCGAGATGATAAACCGCTCACCATCCGCAAAGCGTTGGTCATTCGGCCCAATGATAAAGCGCACGAGCCCGTTCACAATGAACATCACCCCAAGCGAGACCATCACAATAATGATCGGCTTGGCCTTCTGCGCACGATAAAAGCGATAGACCACCCGGTCTGTCCCCAGCAAAAAAACCGCTGTTACGGCGATCCCAAAGGGCAGGGCCAGCAAAGCCGTTGGCAGCGGGCCAAAGCTAATGCCAAGGCTTTGAAACCACCAGGTAAACAGGATCGTCACCATCGCCCCAAAGGCCATCGTATCCCCATGGGCAAAGTTGGAAAAGCGCAAGATCCCGTAGATCAGCGTCACGCCGAGCGCGCCCAAAGCCAGCTGCGCCCCATAAGCCGTCGCCGGGATTAGCACAAAATTGGCCAAGACGACCAGCGCGTTCAACAGATCAGTCACCGCGCCCTCTCTCGCTCTATCGTTCCCAAACTATACATCTCGCAGCTACCCTCCCAAGAAACTCCGCCGCACCTCGGGATCGGCCAAAAGCTCCTTACCCGTCCCCGAATAGGCATTGCGCCCTTGCACTAGAACATAGCCTTTATCTGCAATTTCAAGCGCTTGCCGCGCGTTCTGCTCCACCATCAACACCGGCAGTCCCGTGCGGGCCACCTCGATGATGCGGTCAAAAAGCTCATCCATCACAATCGGAGAGACGCCTGCCGTCGGCTCATCAAGCATCAGAACTTTCGGCTCGGTCATCAAGGCGCGCCCGACAGCCACCTGCTGACGCTGCCCGCCCGAGAGCTCACCCGCCGCTTGCCGCCGCTTCTCAGCCAAGATTGGAAAGAGCGTATAAACCTGTTCCAGCGTGCCCGAAAAATCATCTTTCCGAATAAAGGCGCCCATCTCCAAATTCTCTTCAACCGTCAGCGAGGTAAAGATATTCGCGGTCTGCGGCACAAACCCCATCCCCCGCGCGACCCGGTCCTGCGGGCTCAAAGCGGTAATATCCTCCCCGCCCAGCCGAACCGCCCCCTGCCGAACCGTTAAAAGCCCAAAGATCGCCTTCATCGCCGTCGACTTACCGGCCCCATTGGGCCCAACAATCACCGCGATTTCACCAGGCTCAACCGCCACCGTGCAGTCATGCAGGATATCCGGCCCAGCCCCATAGCCGCCCGTCATCGCCTCCCCAATCAAAAAGGGCTCAGACACCTGTTTTCCTCTTGCCACAAATATCCCGGGGGGCCGCGCCACCACGCGCAGCCAAACGACCCTCAAAACGGGGGGCTGGCCCCCCGCCGCGATTCATTGCCTCTCGCGCGTTCATGCCCCCACCTTGTCTTTGTTCTTCAACCCGGTCCCCAAATAGGCCTCAATCACCGCCTCATTCGCCTTAATCTCGGCCAAACTACCCTCGGCCAAAACCCGCCCCTCGGCCATGCAGATCACCGGATCGCACAGCTTGCCAATGAAATCCATGTCATGCTCAATCACAACAAACGTATAGCCACGCTCCGCATTCAGCCGCAAAATGGCATCGCCAATCGTGCCCAACAACGTGCGGTTCACCCCCGCACCGACCTCATCAAGAAACACAATCTTCGCGTCGACCATCATCGTTCGGCCCAGCTCAAGCAGTTTCTTCTGCCCGCCAGAGACCTGACCCGCCTTATGATCGGCCAGATGCTCAATCGTAAAAAACTCCAGAACCTCATCCGCCTTTGCGCGCAAGGCCCGCTCTTCATCCGCAATACGCTTGCGCCCAACCCAAGTGTTCCACAGCGTCTCACCTGACTGCGCGCCCGGCACCATCATCAGATTTTCCCGGCACGACATCGAGGAAAACTCATGCGCAATCTGAAACGTGCGCAGCAGCCCCATCTCAAACAGCCGATGCGGCGGCAGGCCAGTAATCTCTTGCCCCTGCATCAAAACCCGGCCCGAGGTCGGCGGCAGCACACCCGCAATCACATTGAACAAAGTTGTCTTGCCCGCGCCATTCGGTCCAATCAGCCCGGTGATCGAGCCCGCCTCAATACGCAAACTTGCCCCATCAACGGCCCGAAAGCCGCCAAAATGCTTATGCAGATCTTCTACAACGATCATAAGTGATCCAACTCACAGCGAAACAGCCCAGCATTCGCATGCCGGGCTGCTCCTTTTGTCACCAAACTTAGCGGTATTTTGCCGTGGTGATCTTGCCGCCATCCACGCGGATTTGGCGATAATTGCCCGCGCTCTCACCGGGGCCAATCAGCTCAACCGCCGTTGCGCCAACATAGTCGATGTCACCGCCGGCGCTGAGGATCTCAAGCGCCTTGGCCAATTGACCGGGGAAGATCTGCTCGCCCGGCGCGTTTGCCACCATCATGACCTTTGCTTTATAGGCCGCGCTGTCTTTTGACCCAGCCGCTTGCATCGCCAGCATAATCAGCGCTGCCGCATCATAGGCCTCCGGCGTGAAGGGCGAGGTTGCGTCGAACGCATCGCCAACCATGGCCGTGAACATGGCCGCGCCTTCGCTATCGGTGCCAGGATGCTGACCGGTCGAGCCGTCAATTTCGTTGCCGAAATTTTCTTCCAGCTTGGCACCAATCATCCCATCGGGGAAGTGGAAGGTATCAAAGGCTCCAGAATCAAGCGCCGCACGCACAATGCCCGAGCCGCCTTGATCGACATAGCCCGCAACAACCAAACGATCACCGCCTGCGGAGGCCAGCGCGCCAACTTCAGCCGAATAATCCGCTTTGCCGTCTTCATGCGCAGCGTTGATGGTCACCGTACCGCCCGCCGCTTCAAAAGCCGCTTGGAAGCTATCGGCCAACCCTTTGCCGTAATCAT
>CAYWNJ010000088.1:0-7871 GCA_964459535.1 uncultured Rhodobacterales bacterium | reverse complement strand
TCTGCATCCATGACTTTGCTCCAGGCCGCAACAAAATCGCGCACGAACTTTTCCTTGTTGTCGTCCTGAGCATACACCTCGGCATAGGCGCGCAAGATCGAGTTGGAGCCAAACACAAGATCCGCGCTGGTCGCGGGCCACTTTACGTCACCCGAGGCACGATCCCGCAGCTCATAGGTGCCGTCGTCCAGCGGATGCCAGCTATAGGACATATCGGTCAGGTTGACGAAAAAGTCTGTGCTGAGGGTGCCGACAGTATCGGTAAACACACCATAGCCATTGCCGCCATGGTTGACGCCCAGCACGCGCAGACCGCCGATCAGCACGGTCATCTCGGCGGCGGTCAGCCCCAGGAGCTGCGCCCGATCCAGCATCATCTCTTCGGCAGAGACCGCATAGGCCTCTTTCTGCCAATTGCGGAACGCATCCGCGACCGGCTCAAGCACATCAAAGCTGTCCGCGTCGGTCTGCTCGACCGTTGCATCACCGCGACCGGGGCTAAAGGGCACGTCTACCGCATGACCGCCCGCCTTAATCGCTTGCTCTAGGCCGACATTTCCGCCCAAGACGATGGTGTCCGCGACAGAGGCGCCAGTTTCGGCGGCAATCGGCTCTAGGATGCCCAGCACTTTGGCCAAGCGATCTGGCTCATTGCCCGCCCAGTCCTTTTGCGGTGCCAGACGGATCCGCGCCCCGTTCGCCCCGCCGCGCTTGTCAGAGCCACGGAAGGTGCGGGCGCTGTCCCATGCGGTGGCGATCAGTTCAGCCGCGCTCAGACCGCTTTCGGCAATCTTAGCCTTGACCGCCGCAACATCATAAGCGGTGTTGCCAGCCGGAATGGCATCTTGCCAGATCAGATCCTCCGCCGGAACGTCCGGGCCATAATAGTTGGCCTTGGGCCCCATATCGCGGTGGGTCAGCTTGAACCACGCACGCGCAAAGGTATCCGCGAAATAGACCGGATCCGCGCGGAACTTTTGGCAAATCTCGTTATAGATCGGGTCCACCCGCATCGCCATATCAGCATCCGTCATCATCGGCATTTGCGCCTTTGACGGATCGGACGGATCGCGCGGCATCTCGCTGTCTGGCATATCAATCGGCTTCCACTGATTTGCCCCGGCTGGAGATTTCGTCAATTCCCACTCATAGCCAAAGAGATAGTCGAAATAGCCCATGTCCCACTGGGTCGGGTTCTTGCTCCACGCGCCCTCAATCCCAGAAGTGAAGTTGTCCGAGGCTTTGTCCGACTGGCCAGGATTGGCCCAGCCAAACCCTTGCATATGCACCGGGCAGCCTTCCGGCTCCGCCCCGATATTGGCGTGATCGCCGCCACCATGGGCTTTGCCGACCGTATGACCGCCGCAGGTCAGCGCTGCGGTTTCTTCGTCATTCATAGCCATCCGGGCAAAGGTCTCGCGCACATGCAGCGCGGTGCGGGCCGGATCGGGATTGCCGTTCACACCCTCAGGGTTCACATAGATCAGGCCCATATGCACCGCAGAAAGCGGGTTTTCCAGTGTACTGGCGTCCTCCAAATCGCCATAGCGGTTTTCGGACGGCGCCAGCCATTCATTTTCCGAGCCCCAATAGACATCCGTCTCTGGGCCCCAAATGTCCTCGCGGCCAAAGCCAAAGCCAAAGGTTTTCAGCCCCATCGACTCGTAAGCCATGTTGCCCGCCAGAATGATCAGATCAGCCCAAGAGAGCGCGTTGCCGTATTTCTTCTTCACTGGCCACAGCAGGCGGCGCGCCTTATCAAGGCTAGCATTGTCAGGCCAGGAGTTGAGCGGCGCAAAGCGAATATTACCCGAGCCTGCGCCGCCCCGGCCATCTTGCATCCGATAAGACCCCGCCGAATGCCACGCCAGGCGGATCATCAAACCGCCATAATGCCCCCAATCCGCAGGCCACCAGTCCTGGCTGTCGGTCATCAGCGCTTTGACATCGGCCTTCACCGCCGCATAGTCGAGACCCTTGACCGCCGCGCGATGGTCATAGCCCGCATCCATCGGGTTTGTGCGCGCGCCGTGCTGGTGCAAGATGTCGAGGTTCAGCGCATTCGGCCACCACTTGGTCACCGGTTTGTCCATCGAGGTGTTGCCGCCGTGATTTACAGGGCACCCGCCCAGACCTGGCATAGCGTTTCCGTCCATTTGCGGGGTCTCCTTTGCTTAAAGTGATTCTAAAGAGGGCTTCTGTGTAAACACCGATATCATGGCTTTGCGATTGGCTCCAATTGAATGGCGTTAAATCGGTGATAAGGTGAGGTTATGATAAACTTCACGCTCAAGCATTTCCGCTATTTCGACGCGCTGGCGCGGATGGGGCATTTTGGCCGCGCCGCCGAGGCCTGCCGCATCTCGCAACCCGCGTTATCTGTGCAAATCAAAGAGCTGGAGGCCATGCTGGGCGCGCCCCTGGTCGAGCGCAATGCGCGCCATATCCGCCTCACCACGCTTGGCGAGGAATTCCTGGCGCGCGCGCGCAAAGTGCTGAGTGAAGTCGAAGAGATGTCGGAACTCGCGCGCAAGCCCGACGGCCCGTTCAAGGGCAAGCTGCGCATGGGGGTCATTCCAACCGTCGCGCCCTATCTGCTGCCAGAGATCATCCGGCACCTATCGGTCTCACTGCCCGAGCTTGAGCTGCATCCGCGCGAGTCGGTCACCGAGGCGCTCTTGGAAGACCTTATGCAAACGCGCCTGGATTTTGTGATCGCCGCCCTGCCCGTTTCCGAGCCAAGCCTGCGCGAATTTGCGCTCTTTGAGGAGGAATTTGTCCTCATCCGCCCTGCAGAAGACGCCGCAAAGCCTGTGCCAACGCCGGAGCGCTTGCAGGAGATGAAGCTCCTTTTACTCGAAGAGGGGCATTGCTTTCGAGATCAGGCCTTATCGTTTTGCAATATCAGCCCCTCAGATCCCAGCTTGCTGATGGAAGGCTCAGCCTTGTCCACATTGGTGCAAATGGTCGATGCGGGTCTAGGCGTAACCTTGATACCGCAGATGGCTGTCTCGCTTGAAACCAAGGGCACATCGGTTGTCGTTTCAAGGTTTGACAAGATCCAGCCCAAGCGCTCCATTGGCATGGTTTGGCGCAAAACCAATCCCTTGGAGAAGCAACTTATGGACCTCGGCGCCACCATCCGCCAGATTGGACAGGCACAGCGGGATAGGTTTCAACACTGATTGCTGCTCGGCAGCGTCAGCATATCAACGTCGAACACGTTGCCTAAAGCACCGGACCTTAAACCTGATTCGCCTTGCCCGAATTCCACTCCCGCGCAACGGGCACCGTTGCGCCGCGCCGTTCCGCCCCCACGGGGCGGCGCGATTGCGCCTCCCCTCGGAACGGCGCTATCAGAACGACCGACGGGTGCCTCAGGTCAAAGATTGGAGGCTTTAGGGCGTCAACTCTACCCAGATCAAGCGGTGACGACTGGCGGTCATGTTCTCAGGGGTAATGCCGCTTGACGCGACTGACCAATCCTTGGAAGGCAGAATATAGCTAACGCGCAATGGCCCGGTCCGCGCCCATTTGACGGTCGCGGCTCTCAGACCCGGCGGATCAAGTAGGCGTGGATCCGATAAAAGCGCCGCCATCACCGCGCGCTGCCCATCGCCGCGCGACGGGTCTATGTTGGACACACCTGCCAACACAAATCGCCGATCCGGCGCAGCGCCAAAGTGACCATCCAAGAAGACCTGCCAAAACCGCGCCTCATCCCCGCCCCGCCGACCGTTTCGATCCTCGGGGCCATCAAAGGCTGGCGTGCTGCCATGCCATGTCAGCAAGCTCACGCGCCCGATTTGCGGCACGTCAATCGGAACGACCCAATGCGCCACTGATGATAGGCGCTGAACCGAGTGGGCCTCAGCGCTGGGAAAAGGCTTGCCCTCTTTGTAGGGCAACTGCGCCTCCGGCAGATCGCGCCAAAGCACATCCGAGAAGTCTTGGACCTTCGGCGCATCAATCGGATAACGCGACAAAACTGCCATGCCCGCCTGCCCGGTGAACGCGCCATAGCCCTGAGCGTCCTGCGGATCAAAGCGGCGGCCATCCCCGTTGAGATCAACTTGCGTCATGCGCCCCGTATTCGGTTTAAGCGCGAGCCTATGCGGATAAAAACCGCCGAGCTGCGCGTTAAACGCCGCAAGCGCGCGCCCTTCATAATCCCAATCAAACCCTTGAAGCACCAGAATATCCGGGGTCACATCGCGGACTGTCTCGACAACAGCGGCAACCTGCGCATCTTCACCCGATGCAATGTCGCGCAACAGCAATCCCGGCCCATCACGAAAAAGCTCTGTGTTGAAACTGGCAATGCGCAGGCTCTCCGCCGTGGCGGCGGCGACGCTACAGGCTAGGATCAGGCTGGCTGCAAGCCACCTGCTCCCTCTTTGGCGGTGTTTTGACGGCGCTCTGCTTTGAGCATCAGCGTGAGTTTCCAAAGGGCAATACCGCGCATGATTAGGCTTGCAGGCAGAAATGACCAAAGGGTCAGCCCCCAGATCAGAGATTGAGAGACATCAAAGATACTTAAGGGTATCACGCCATGGCTAGTTTTGACCAGAGCGGGTAGAATGAATGGAAGCAAAATACCCGCTGAAATTGAGTTGCGCGCGCTGCGCTGCAAACGAACCAGAACATCGCCGCCCGCCGTCGGGTCAAAAAGCGGCAGGTTAACCCAGACATTAAACGCGGTGCCCTGCGCGGTCGGCCATTTAAAAAAATACACAAGCGCCGCAAAGATCACGATACTGAGAAGCGATAGGGTATAGCTCAGAGCCGTGGCGGCGCGCATCAAACCGCTCATCGTTTCAGTCGCGGCCTCTGGGATTGAGAGGACCGCCAGGCGGACCGGTGAAAACGGCACGTCAAGCCAACTTGCGCAGAAATGGGCAAGTGCCATGAGCCCACGGCCGGTCAGACTTTGTTCGGCCCCGCTGTTTAGGATGACCGTCAGGCTGAGCAAAATCGCCGACAGGGTCAAAAAACGCAGCCGATTAAACGGGGGGGCACAGCGGAACGTCAAGAGCGACGGAAACTCTGATGCGTATTCAAGCGTGACAAACATAAAGGCAAGAAGCGCGCAGAGGAGTGCTATTTGAGTGGCATCCGCACTCGCTTGCGCCAAAAGCAGGGCTGGCATCACAATAACGATGGCCACCAACAGGCCCCGCAATACCGCACCTATCATCCGTGCAATCACTTCTCGATCCCTTCAAAATGGTCCGTGACGATACATTGCCGTACACGTTTACCAGTTTGATCCTGCCGGGACGGCAGGCTGCCTCAGTTTTGCCCCATTTGTGCCTTTTTTTGGAAATGCACTCAAGACCTTTTGCTAGGATTGGCCGCATGTGCCCGAAAATTAACAATTTATGTGGTGCGTTCTTGCACCATTTTTGAGCGAAAATATCAACGCAGTGCACATATTGTGGCATTAGACCGCTTGGGCACAAGGGACTATAGCCTGAGGACCTTAGTTTGGTTGAGTGTTCCAACCGTTCTGCTCAGCTCGAGCCGACCGGCGACGGCTCGGTACGTGCCGACCGTCAAACCGTAGGTTTGCCTTCGACAAAACGGGGAGGGCGGCGCGGCGTCATCGTTCGGATGGCGGGAGGCCGAAAAAAACCTAAAGCGCCCAACCTTAACCAGAGGCACATCGCCCCGAACATATTTCCTGCGCAACAGGCACTGTTGCGCCGCGCCGTTCCGCCCCCACGGGGCGGCGCGATTGCGCCACCCCTCGGAACGGCGCTATCTGAATGACTGCTGGGTGCCTCAGGTTTAAGGTTGGGCGCTGCAATCAAGGTTTTACGCAATAAACTGCCAGCCGGCACGTGTCCTTTGGCCGCTTCATTCGCGGCGCTATGCTCGGAACCAGCCTAGGCGGCACCTACATCCAAGGCCGTGCGGCGCTCACGTGCTCTTCAAAGCGATCAATCGACCCGGATTTCTCCAGCGTCAGGCCAATGTCATCCAAGCCCTCAAGCAGGCAGTGCTTTTTAAAGCTATCAACCTCGAAATGGAACACTTCACCGTCCGAGCTGGTCACTGTTTGCGCCTCAAGATCCACGGTGATCCGCGCGTTCGAGCCTTTCTCGGCATCGCCCATGAGCACATCGACCGCCTCTTGCGGCAGCGCAATGGGCAAAATGCCATTCTTGAAGCAGTTGTTATAGAAGATATCTGCAAAGCTTGGCGCGATGACGCAGCGGATCCCAAAGTCTTTGATCGCCCAAGGCGCATGCTCGCGGCTGGAGCCGCAGCCGAAATTATCACCTGCAACCAAAATTTCCGACGCGCGATAGGCGTCTTTGTTCAGAATAAAATCGGGGATCTCATTGCCGTCATCATCATAGCGCATCTCATCAAAGAGGTTCACCCCAAGACCTGAGCGTTTGATCGTTTTCAAAAACTGCTTGGGAATGATCATATCCGTATCGATATTGATCAGCGGCAAAGGCGCCGCGATGCCGGTGAGTTTGGTAAACTTATCCATTAGGTCGTCCTTTCCGGGACAAGGCGCACGAGGGCGCCGTCATTTGCTGAGCCGCCTAGGCCGGTGTCACATGATCTCTCGCACATCGGTCAACCTGCCGGTCACCGCTGCTGCCGCTGCCATGGCGGGGCTCATCAGATGGGTGCGCCCGCCCCTGCCCTGACGGCCTTCGAAGTTGCGGTTAGAGGTGGCCGCGCAGCGCTCGCCAGGTTGTAGCTGGTCTGGGTTCATCGCCAAACACATCGAGCAACCCGCGAGCCGCCACTCAAAGCCCGCCTCTTTGAAGATCTCGGCCAAGCCTTCCTCTTCGGCCTGTGCGCGCACAAGGCCCGAGCCGGGCACGACCATCGCACGCAGCCCGTCCTTGATCTTTTTGCCCTTAAGGATCGCTGCCGCCGCACGCAAATCTTCGATCCGCCCGTTCGTACAAGAGCCGATAAACACCGTGTCGATTTCCACATCGCTCAGCGGCGTGCCCGGCGTTAGGCCCATATAGTCCAGGCTGCGCGCCGCCGCATCAACCTTGCCCCCCTCGAAATCCGTCGGGGCGGGGACCTGGGCGGTGATGGGTAGGACATCTTCGGGCGATGTCCCCCAAGTGACGACCGGCGCAATATCCTCGCCCTTCAGCGTTATGACCTTGTCCCAATGCGCACCGTCATCCGAGTAGAGCGTCTTCCACCAGGTCAGCGCCGCCTCCCATGCTGCGCCCTTTGGCGCGTGCGGGCGGCCCATGCAATATTCAAAGGTTTTCTCATCCGGCGCGATAAGGCCCGCGCGCGCGCCGCCCTCAATCGCCATGTTGCAGACGGTCATGCGCCCTTCCATCGACAGATCCCGGATGGCTTCACCGCAATACTCGATGACATAACCTGTGCCCCCGGCGGTTCCCGTCGCGCCAATGACCGACAGCGTGATGTCCTTGGCCGTGACCCCTGGGCGCAGCTTGCCCGTGATCTCGACCTTCATATTCTTCGACTTCTTCTGGATCAGCGTTTGTGTGGCGAGCACATGCTCAACCTCGGACGTGCCAATGCCATGGGCGAGCGCACCAAACGCCCCGTGGGTTGCAGTGTGGCTATCGCCGCAGACGACCGTCATGCCAGGCAGGGTCCATCCCTGCTCGGGGCCAACAATATGCACGATCCCCTGGCGGATGTCCGTGACCGGGTAGTAATGGATGCCAAAATCCTTGGCGTTCTTATCCAGCGCCGCGACTTGAATGCGGCTGTCCTCGGTCATCTGCTCGGGGTTTTCGCGGCCCGCGGTGGTGGGTACGTTGTGGTCCGGCACGGCGATGGTCTTTTCCGGGGCGCGCACCTTGCGGCCGGCCATGCGCAGCCCTTCAACGGCCTGCGGGCTGGTC
>CAYWNJ010000087.1:3826-7917 GCA_964459535.1 uncultured Rhodobacterales bacterium | reverse complement strand
GGCCGCTCATCAATCTCGAACCCGTATGCTTTGCTTGTCTCGACAAGAGAGGCATAGACGCTTTTATAGCTCCGGTGAGATGGCCCAAGATCCCGAACCTGCCACCAATCGCCCGCCAAATTGTAAAATTGCGTGCTGCCATCTGCATATCGAATCATCCGATAGCGTCCACGGCGTATCCCGACGCTGTCCCCGTGGAACGTTGGGATAACGCGATTGGGCAGGCGCACGCCTTCGACAACTTTGCGGAGCGATAGACCAACACAGTCTTCCAGCGGCGGCAAATCTGCATAGTCAAGAATGGTCGGCCCGACGTCGATCAATGCAGAAGGATCCCGGATCCATTGGGCATTAGGGCGCTCAGGATCATGAACAATAAGCGGGACGTTCGCTACCTGCTCCCACAATGTACTTTTACGAAACCTGCGACGTTCGCCCAAATGAAAGCCGTGGTCAGACAAAATCACAACGATTGTGTTGTCGGCATGTGGAGACGCCTTCAGCGCATCCCATACGCGCCCGAGATGATAGTCAGCATGTGTCAAGGCGGAAAAATAATTCCGAACACTGCGCCGCCAAAACAGCAACCGATCAGGATTAAAGTTTTCCGTAACGTTTTCATCAATGAATTGATTTTTGTCGAAGCCTTCGGCCCATGACGGGGGCCTTTTGATATTTTGTACATTATACATGAGCTTAAAGCGCTCGGGCGTAATAAACGGGCCATGCGGGCCATAAAAGCCAACCTCTCGGTAAAACGGTTGGTCTTTATCGTAATTCTCGAGAAATTCTATTGCCGAGTTGGCCGAGTGCGCATCATGATAGCCGCTATCATACTCTGGATCAGTTGTGGCAAGCCCTTGACGATGGCCGCCAAGGCTGACTTGTGGCCAATGTGCAGGAAGTTTCCAATCGATACGAAAACGTTTGCGCTCATCAGAATAAAGCACTTTGTGCGCGTCTTCAGGTATCGGGCGAAAGCCATGGTGTACCTTGCCACCGGAAGAACAGAAATACCCTGCCTCTTTAAGCTTATAGGGCCACATTTCCTTGGGATCTATGCGCGAAAAGACTGAAACCTTATTGGAAAAAACACCCAACTGGTGGGGGGTTTTGCCTGACATAAAGCTGGCTCTTGACGGACCACAAATCGGCGCTTGGCAAAACGTGTTGCGAAATGCCGTTGACACCTTGCAGATGCGGTCCAGATTTGGCGTGCGCAGGCGCGCTCCAAAAAGCTTTTTATACTTCCAATACGCAACCGAGTCATCAAAGCTGACTAGGATGATATTCTTTCGGCGATTGGGATCGGCCATATGAAACTGCTCTGTCTATTTGGGCCAAGGCGGCCTTTTTGTTGTGTATAGCGCGCATAATGCGCTGCTGCCAAGACAGTTTACCGGCGAGCAAACTTGCGCAGTAGCGCTTGACTTGACGAAAGCCCGTAAAGATCAGGTTAACTTCGAGGGTTGCGTCCGCGCCATCACCCTCTAGGTAGGATGAGAACAGCTTTGAAAGGCGAACAGAATGAGCGATCCAACCTACACACCACCAGAAGTTTGGACCTGGGATCAAGAAAGTGGCGGCCGATTTGCCTCGATTAACCGGCCGATTGCGGGTGCGACCCATGAGGCGCAGCTTCCGCGCGGCGTGCATCCGTTTCAGCTCTACTCCCTCGCCACGCCGAACGGGGTCAAAGTCACGATGCTGTTCGAAGAGCTTCTGGCCGCGGGTCATAAGGACGCGGAATATGACGCCTGGCTGATCAATATCGGTGAAGGTGCTCAGTTTGGTTCCGGGTTTGTTGAGGCGAACCCCAACTCCAAGATCCCGGCACTGCTGGATCTAAGCGGCGATGCACCCCTGCGGGTTTTTGAAAGCGGAGCTATCCTGCTTCATCTGGCCGAAAAATTCGGCGCGTTCTTGCCTGCAAACGGTCCGGCACGCACGGAGGTGTTTAACTGGCTCATGTGGCAAATGGGCAGCGCCCCGTTCCTCGGCGGCGGGTTCGGCCATTTTTATGCTTATGCGCCAGAGAAATACGAGTACCCGATCAACCGCTACGCGATGGAAACCAAGCGCCAACTTGACGTTTTGGACCGTGAGCTTGCCGAGAAACCCTTTATCACGGGGGAGGAGTACACCATTGCGGACATGGCCATTTGGCCCTGGTATGGTCAGCTCTGCCTCGGGCGGCTCTACGACGCGGCGACCTTTTTAGACGTTGCGCAGTACGAGAATGTTATGGCTTGGGCGAAGAAGATTGATGCGCGACCCGCAACCCTGCGTGGACGCATGGTGAACCGCGCCTTTGGAGAGCCTGCGCTGCAACTGCGCGAGCGGCATGACGCGTCAGACTTTGAAACCCAGACATGGGATAAAATCGGTACAGAATAAGTTTCGGCTAAAGCGCCCGCTACTAAGTCTTAGAACTCTTGCCCCGAACATATGGTCTGACAACTGAATTTTGAGCTCATTTCCGCTTAGCCCCTAGCCATCCGCAGGATGGCGACGCGCCGACCGCCCCCACGGGCGGCGCGTTCCGCGCCACCCACGGGCGGCTTGTGCAAAGCGGAGATTGGCGGAAGATTGATATCAAAATTCACTCGTCAGGCCATATCTCCCGCGCAACAGGCACTGCCCAGCCGCGCCGTTCCGTCCCCGTTTTGCCGAAGGCAAACCTGCGGTTTGGCGGGCGGCGCTATTTGAATGTCAGTCGGATGCCTCAAGTTTAAGGTTGGTAATCACTCCGCTTCGTCGGCAGGCAGATAGTCAAAAGCCCATTCGTTATAGCTGCTTTGACCGCGATACCAGGGAACCTCTTGGTCCGGGGTCTCCCCGTGGTTCCACCTTGGCCGTATCCCCTGCTTTGCCGCCTCTAGAACCAGCTTACGGCGGCGTTGGCTTAGGCGAATATCCTCTGAAAGTGCCTCACAATCCCAGCGTGCGGTGACAAGTCCGCGCATTTCCTTCTCGACAGCTGCATAGCGGGCGTCCCCTGATAGGTTCGCCTGCTCGGTAGGGTCCGACACAACGTCAAACAGCAAAGGGGGGTCATTGTCAGAATGAATGTACTTATAGCGCCCGCTCCTGACCATTAGAATAGGGGCGGGCGTCGACTCGGCCAGGTACTCCGCATAGATCACCCGGTCGGCGGTGCTTTCGAGTGTGCTAAGATCCATGCCCTCTAGCGGCTCGACGGGGCTCGACCAGCCTGACCCCTCGGCAATCCCCATAAGCGTCGGCAGCAGATCCACAAGCGAAACCGGGCGCGTCTCGCGCTTTGGGCCAAAGCCTGCACCTGCGATAATCAGCGGCACCCGTAGCGCGTGCTCAAAAAAGTGCTTTTTGAACCAGAGGCCCCGCTCACCCAGCATATCGCCGTGATCCGAGGTGAATAGGATCACAGTATTGTCGGCTTGCCCGGTCGCGCGCAGCGTCTCCAGCACCTGCCCAATCATCTGATCCAGATAGCTGATCGAGCCGTAATAGGCGCGCCGGGCGCGGGCAATGTCATCCGCAGAGAAATCCGCATCAAGCATACCAAAATCTTTGAGCACCCGCACCGCATGTGCATCATGCTCGGCTTCAGACAGGGCGGGCACTGCGGGCACGGGGATCTCTATCCCCTCATAGAGATCCCAAAACTCTTTGCGGCAGAGGTAGGGCTCGTGCGGATGGGTGTAGGAGACCTGCAAGAAAAAGGGCCGCGCGTCCGCTGAGCGCGCCATGTCATAGAGATGCTGAACCGCTTGGAACGTCACCAGATCGTCGAAATCGAGCTGGGTTGACCGCGCGCAAACCCCCGATATCGTCACGGCGCGCGCGTCATTGGTATCGCGCTTTCCCTCGTCCCCCCAATTTGGCAGCCAAGAAAAATCCGCAGGGTAAAGATCTGGTGTCAGCCGCTTTTCAAACCCGTGATATTGGTCGGGCCCGATAAAGTGCATCTTGCCCGAAAGCGCCGTCTGAAACCCCGCTGCGCGCAGGTAATCGGCATAGCTTGGCTGCGAGGCGGGTAGCTCGGCCGCATTATCGTAAACCCCAATGTCCGAGCACAGCTTGCCCGTCAGCATCGACGCTCGCGATGG
>CAYWNJ010000087.1:0-3796 GCA_964459535.1 uncultured Rhodobacterales bacterium | reverse complement strand
GCAATAGGCGGTCTCAAATACCGTCCCGCGCGCGGCAAGCGCCTCGATATTCGGCGCGTGGCACACCGGATCGCCATAGCAGCGCAGGTATTGCGCGGCGAGCTGATCGACTTGGAAGAGCAGAATATTGGGCCGCGCCCGCTCAAGATTTTCCATCTTTGTGATATGCTCCGTTAGACGATCCGCACGCGTTGACGTTTGCGCCCTTGAGTGCCCGGCGGACCCTCGAACCGGCCTGGTAGCGGTGTGCCGCAGGTCAGGCAGGCGCCAAAATCATCCAAATGCCACGCTTCAAGCAAATGCCAGTCGCGCCGGATGATCTGCGCGCCACATCCCGAGCAATAGCTCGACTGTGCCTCGACGTCATGCACATTGCCGACATAGACATGGTTAAGGCCAACCGCCTGCGCAATCGCGCGCGCTTTGCGCAGGGTTTCGGGCGGTGTGCGCGGATGCTTGAGCATCCGGTGATCGGGATGAAACGCGGTGAAATGCAGGGGTACATCCGGCCCGCAGGTTTCTAGCATCCATTCCGAAAGCGCCGTGATCTCCTCGGCGCTGTCATTCTCGCCGGGGATCAGGAGCGTTGTGATCTCCACCCAACACGCCGCCTCATTCACCGCATAGTCGATGCTTTCCAACACAGGTCCAATGTCAGAGGCCGTTAGGCGGCGGTAAAATTCTGGCGCAAAGGCTTTGAGGTCAATATTCACCGCATCCATCGCATCAAAAAACGGTGCGCGGGCCGCGTCCGAGATATAGCCCGCTGTGACCGCGACACTGCACACCTCTTTGGCGCGGCATTCAGCAGCGATATCCAGCGCATATTCGTAGAAGATCACTGGATCATTGTAAGTAAACGCGACCGAGCGGGCACCCGCATTGACCGCCGCATTCGCAATAGCGCGGGGCGACGCCTCGGCGGCGAGTTTATCTTGCGAGCGGCTTTTTGAGATATCGTGATTTTGGCAAAATTTGCAGGCCAGGTTGCAACCCGCCGTGCCAAAGCTCAAAATCGGAGTGCCGGGCAGAAAGTGGTTGAGCGGTTTCTTTTCAATCGGATCAATACAAAAGCCTGATGATCGACCATATGTATCCAGCACAACCGCATCGCCCACGCGCTTGCGCACATAGCACATGCCCCGTTGATCAGGACCCAGCCGGCAGGTTCGTGGACAAAGCGTGCAAACCGCGCGGTTTTGCGTGTCGTCAAAAAACCAATGCGTTGTCGGATGGGACATGGTCAGCGCTTTATAAGGGGTCTAAAGAAGTTATCGATGACAAGACTACAGCGAGGATCCCATGTCTGACCAGCCTTCTGTTTTTGCGGGGCGGTTTTATCCTTTGGACCCGGACGCGCTCCGCTCGGATATCGAGAGGCACTTGTCCGCGGTGCGCCAGTCGCTGCCAGAGGACCTTCCAGGTGCGCGGGTCGTCATCGCCCCTCACGCTGGGTATCGGTATTGCATGGGTTTGATGGCGCGGGCCTTTGCGCGCATGCCAAGTGATCTATCGCGCCTTTTGGTGATTAGCCCCTCTCACAGGCACCGCTTTGACGGCTTGGCGATCCCAGCAGCCGAGCGCTATGCAACCCCGCTTGGGCCCGTACCCCTTGATCAGAAAATCTGTAGCGCGCTCAGCAAAGACGGCGTTCACATCCTGCCCGACGCATTCGCCAATGAACATGGGGTTGAGGTGCTGCTGCCGTTCGTGCGGCATATCTGGCCCTCGGCGCAGATTGTGCCCCTTGTTTGCGGGCGCGGCGGGCACCGGGCTTTACCGGAGTTGATTGATACCTTGATGGCAGAGCCTAAAACCGGGCTGATTCTGTCTTCGGATCTCAGCCATTTTCACGACGCGGAAGCGGCCAAGCGGCTGGATGACGAAGCGTCTCGCCGGATCGAAACGGCAGAGCTGCGGGGATTTGGCGGCGAGTACGCCTGCGGCTGGCAGGGGATTGGCGGCTGGTTACTGTCCGACCTTGGCCAGCGCTACATGCCGGTTCGGCTGGGCCGCCATCACAGCGGAGACATTACGGGCGAGTCTGAGCGTGTCGTGGGGTATGGCGCTTGGGCCTTTTATGACGGGGCCGCAGCGGGTTTGGGCAAGGCTGAGCGTGCAGAACTGCTGCGCGTTGCGCGGGTGAGTTTGCGCGGGCAGTTGCGCAAGGGAAAGGCGCCGATGATCAAGACGCCCACCTTCGCATCGCCGCTGCAAACCTTCGGGGCGAGCTTTGTAACACTCACGCATCAAGGGCGTCTGCGCGGGTGTATCGGTAGCTTGCGCGCGCAGCGCCCTTTGGTCGAGGACGTCGCGGCCAATGGGATTAAGTCGGGCATCCATGATAAACGCTTTCGCCCTTTGCAATCGGCCCAGGAATTGGAGGCGCTTGAGGTTAAGATCGCCGTCTTATCCCGCGCCGCGCCGCTGCGATTTACTGACCGCGATGATGCTTTGGCAAAGATTACGCCCGGTGAAAGCGGTTTGATTATCGAAGATCAGGGCAAGCGCGGCACTTTTTTGCCAATGGTTTGGGACAGCCTGGAAACACCCGACGCCTTTCTATCCGGTCTTGTTGTCAAGGCCGGGCTACCGCGCGGGCATTGGAGCGATAGCGTCAAGCTGTGGCACTTTCGCGCCGATAGTTTTGCAGAAAACGCAGGTTAAGCCTCGGATTTAAAGCCGGACCCGTTATGACGCCAAAGACCCAAGTGATTGCCGAATAGCGCGGATATTTGCGCCATATGGCGCCGGATCTTCCACCGACCCGCCGCGAAACACTGCCGAGCCTGCAACCAAGACATCTGCGCCCGCCTCGACGACGAGCGGTGCCGTTTTGGGATCAACCCCGCCGTCAATTTCGATATGAATGGGCCTATCGCCGATCATAGCCCGCAACGCGCGTATCTTCTCGGACATATCAATAAAGCTCTGCCCGCCAAAGCCGGGGTTCACCGTCATAACGCAGACAAGATCCACCAGGTCCAAAAGCTCAGAGACGGCCTGGGCCGGTGTACCAGGATTTAGCGCCACGCCAGGCCGGACGCCAGCATCGCGGATGCTTTGAAGTGTGCGGTGAGTATGCGGGCCTGCCTCGACATGCGCGGTCAAGATATCTGCGCCAGCGTCGGCAAAGGCTTGGATATAAGGGTCAACCGGAGAGATCATCAGATGGACATCCATCACACCCTTGATATGAGGGCGAATAGCAGCGCAGGTCGCCGGGCCAAAGGTGATGTTAGGCACAAAATGCCCGTCCATCACATCAACATGGATCCAATCCGCGCCTTGTGCCTCGACAGCGGCGCATTCGGCCCCGAAATTGGCAAAATCGGCTGCAAGGATGGAAGGGGCGATTTTAACGTCGTGCTCTGCTGTCATGTTCTCAGACCTGATAATAATCGCGATACCAGCCTACAAAGGCGTCTATGCCGGTTTGGATTGGGGTCATCGGACGTGCTCCGGTGAGGCGATACAGCAGCGACGTATCCGCCCAAGTCGCCGGTACGTCTCCGGGCTGCATTTCAAGAAAGCGCTTTTCTGCCGGACGGCCGCACGCGCGCTCGATGGCCGCGATGAAATCCATCAGTTGAACCGGCGCACCGTTGCCAATATTGATCAGGCGAAAGGGGGCCACGGGGCTGAGGCTATCGTCCTCCACCGGCTCTTGGCCTGGAACAACCTCGGCCAACGCGAGCAGCGCCGCGACGAGATCGTCGATATAGGTGAAATCGCGCGACATATTCCCATGGTTATAGACGTCGATGGGCTGTCCGCTGAGGATCGCACGGGTAAA
>CAYWNJ010000086.1:0-7933 GCA_964459535.1 uncultured Rhodobacterales bacterium | reverse complement strand
ATTGTCTTTGGTATTCTGGGCCTCGCGGTGTTCATCAATTATCTGGGTCCGCTCTCGGGGACGGACTGGCTCAAGAATAACTCAGCCTTTGTTGGCGGGCTTGTGCTGGCGCTGATGACGCTGCCGACGATCATTATCTCGACCCGCGCCTCGCTGCGGGCGGTACCGCAGTCGATCCGCGACGCGGCGCTGGGGGTAGGGGCCTCGAAAATGCAAACGGTCTTTCACCATGTGTTGCCTCTCGCGGCCCCCGGCATTTTCACCGGCTCCATCATCGGCCTGGCCCAAGCCTTGGGTGAAAGCGCGCCGCTCTTGTTGGTTGGGCTGGTGCTTGCACAGGGGGCAAGCGCGCCTGAGAGCTTGGGCGATTTCTTTGGCGGTCCCAATACTGCGATGCCCGCGCAGATTTACCAATGGTCCACGCGCGCCGATCCAGCCTTTTACGAGCGGGCCTGGGGCGGCATTATCATCCTTCTGGTTTTTCTTGTAACAATGAACACGCTTGCGGTAATCCTGCGCCGCCGGTTCGAGCGTCGCTGGTAGCGGAGGGCGTCCAATGAACGACATGCGATTTGTGGAGAACAACGTGAACAGCAACGAGATCAAAATCGCAGCGCGCGATGTGCAGGTCTATTACGGTGACAATCACGCGATCAAGGATGTGAATGTCGAGATACAAGACAAAACCGTCACAGCGTTCATTGGCCCATCCGGCTGCGGAAAATCGACTTTTCTACGCTGTATCAATCGGATGAACGACACAATTGATGTATGCCGTGTTGAGGGGGACATCCTGATTGACGGCACCGACATCTATGGCAAGCAGGTTGACCCCGTGCAGCTGCGGGCGAAGGTCGGGATGGTTTTTCAAAAACCCAACCCTTTCCCAAAATCCATCTATGACAATGTAGCCTATGGCCCGCGCATTCACGGCTTGGCCGACAATAAGGCCGAGCTTGACGACATCGTGGAGCGTGCGTTGCGACGCGGGGCCATTTGGGATGAGGTCAAAGATCGGCTAGATGCGCCCGGGACCGGCCTCTCCGGCGGCCAACAGCAGCGCCTCTGCATTGCCCGCGCCGTGGCGACCGAGCCTGAGGTTTTGCTGATGGATGAGCCATGCTCGGCCCTCGATCCGATTGCAACGGCGCAGGTGGAGGAGCTGATTGACGAGCTGCGCGAGAACTACTCGGTGGTGATCGTCACGCACTCGATGCAGCAAGCCGCGCGGGTCAGTCAACGCACCGCGTTCTTCCATCTTGGAAATTTGGTAGAATACGGCGAGACGGGTCAGATCTTTACCAAGCCAGAAGATCCACGCACCGAAAGCTATATCACAGGACGGATTGGGTAGATGATGCCGGGATCAGACCAACATATCGCCTCGGCCTTTGACCGGGATTTGGAAGCCATTCAAGCGCAGATCATGAAAATGGGCGGGCTGGTTGAGGCCGCCATTATGGAGAGCGCGATTAGTCTAGAGACGCGCGATGAAGAGCGGGCGCTTAAGGTTCGGCAGGGCGACAAGGCCATTGATGCGCTCGAAGAGTTGATCAATGAAGAGGCCGCGCGGGTCATCGCCTTGCGTGCGCCCACGGCGATTGACTTGCGGCTCATCCTGTCCGTGATCAAAATCAGCGCCAACCTTGAGCGGATCGGCGACTATGCAAAGAACATGGCCAAGCGCACTGGCGTTCTGGCGCAGCTCACGCCGGTCAATGACAGCGCGGGCGCCTTGCGCCGCATGGCGCGTGAGGTGGAGCGGATGCTCAAAGACGCGCTCGATGCCTATATCCAACGCGACACCGAACTGGCGCGCGATGTGATCGGTCGGGACCGCGATGTCGATCAAATGTATAACGCGCTCTTTCGCGAGTTCTTGACCTTCATGATGGAAGATCCGCGCAACATTACGGCCTGTATGCATCTGCATTTCATTGCAAAGAATATCGAGCGCATGGGGGATCACATCACCTCAATCGCAGAGCAAGTGGTATATCTGATCACCGGTGAGATCCCAGATGAGAGCCGAGATAAGGGTGATATAACCTCGGTCACGCCAATTTCGTAAAGGAGCTTCGCGATGTCTGCCCCTCAACCCCGCGTGCTAGTGGTCGAGGATGAACCTGCGCAGCTTGAAGTGCTGGCCTACAATCTCGAAGCCGAGGGGTTTTTGGTCAGTCGCGCTGAAAACGGCGATGAGGCGCTGCTCTTGGTGGACGAGGATGCGCCGGACATCATTGTGCTGGACTGGATGATGCCGCGCCTGTCTGGCATCGAGGTATGCCGGAGACTTAAGATTAAGCCCGAGACGCAAACCATTCCAATCATTATGCTTTCTGCGCGTTCTGAGGAGGTGGACAAGGTCCGCGGACTAGAAACAGGCGCCGACGATTATGTGGTCAAACCGTATTCCGTTATCGAGCTGATGGCCCGTGTGCGCAGCCAGTTGCGCCGTGTACGCGCCGCTGCTGTAGGTCAGCGCCTCGAATACAAAGACATTGTGCTGGACGCTGAGAGTCACAAAGTCACACGGAATGGCGAAGAGCTTAAACTGGGGCCGACAGAGTTCCGGCTACTGAGCACGTTTATGGAAAAACCAGGCCGCGTGTGGAGCCGCGAAAGATTGCTCGACCGCGTTTGGGGCCGCGACATCTATATTGATACACGAACGGTGGATGTACATGTCGGCCGCTTGCGCAAAGCGCTTGCCCAGCACGGCGGCTCAGATCCGCTCCGTACCATTCGCGGCGCGGGCTACGCGCTGGGATGAATGCTGCAACGTCAATAGCGCTATATCATTTTTTAACATAATATATATTATGCGACATTTCTATGTAGCCGCCAAGCGATAATGTCACCCGTGAGCAATTCAGGATTATCACTCTGCCCTCAAAAGCAATTAGGGTATCTTCGACCGTAAACGCGTTGTAGTTAACGGGCTTAGTCTTCCCGTTCGGCATGTTTTTAACCAGGTCTGGATTGAGCCGTACCCCGTGCTGACCAAAGAAAAATTCGCGATTGGTCATGCTTTCCCGCCTGAAATATGACTTCGCATCGATCAAGCTCATCTCCTCGTTCAACGTATCGAGTACCCCACCCGTATAAAAGCTCCGTGCCCAATCAATCGTCGTGCCATTGAGGATCGAGAGTTGCTCCTGGATCCGCTCTGCCGTGTCTCGACCTGCCCAACGCCATTTGAGTACATGAGCGAGCTGACGAGCAGAGAACTTAAATCTTCCATTTGCGGGTTTGCCAGACTGTTCCCAAATTTGGATCAGCGCCAAAAATACGTGGTGGTGGTGGGACGCTTCTTATCTTTTGCAGGGACAATCGTGATTGATGCTTCGGTGTCATCCATCGTATTGATAATGATTTTTCTGTTTCGTTTAGGGGGCTTTGCCCCCTCGGCTTCGCCTCACCCCAAAGTTTCCTAGAACAGGAAAGAAGTGGTAATATTGGTCAGCAGTCGCAGCGGAAGCGCCAGCGGTTGTGAACGGGAAAGCTGGCGAGTGGAAACACTCGTCGGTCTCCTTTTTCAAAGAAACGATCAACAAAGAGACAAAGCGCTTCACCAGAAGCCCGGAATTGCGCGCAGAGCACTGTTTTGGTGTTTTTACCCTGGACCGCATTTTGCGTCTCACGTCGCCCTACGGGGCTTATGTGGCGTCTCAGAGGGAAAACTGTTCAGCGCTGATTATGCCATAATTTAGGATTTTGTCATGCAGGTAAGGTTTTCCTGACTAGAGAACACGTTTGAAGCGGGCGTAGAGCCATGATGTGCAGTAGTAGAACAACAAGGGTCGCCGTGCGGGTGCCTGCGACCTCTTGCAGCGCCACGTATTCGTAGAGCACTGCCTCGGCTGATGTGCGGCACCCGTTGCCAGTGACTTGGAACACGGCGCACTCCACGCAGGGTTGCTGAAAGTGTTGGTGAAGATTGATCATCCCCGGCCTCCGACTAAGCCGCCAAGGGACAGAACCATCGGCTTCTTGGGCTTAGGGGCCCGCTAAGCCACGTCTTGCGCGCCGCGCGCGACCGTCAACCCGTTTTTGGTTTTGGCGCGGCGCAATATAAGCCCAAGCTGAGAAAAGCTCTGCTCGATCCCATTGACCTCGCGACGGCTGAGAAACTCTTCGATCTGCGGCCAAAGCGCGATGGCCCAATCAATCTCGGGATCGCTGCCCGCCGTGTAGAGGCCCGCCGTAATCATCATCTCGTTGCGATCATAAATGCTCAAGGCGCGGCGCACCGATTGGATTGTCATATTCTCCGCTTCACTGGCCGCGTCCGGCAGGCTGCGGGAAATGGAGCGGATAACGTCAATCGCGGGAAAGCGCCCACGCTCGGCAATCGCGCGATCCAGCACAACATGGCCATCCAAAACACCGCGCAGGATATCTGCAACCGGCTCATCCATGTCCGAGCCTGCGACAAGCACACTGAAAACACCTGTGATGTCGCCTGCGTCGCCTGCCCCCGGACCCGCCCGCTCGCAAAGTGACATGATGAGATGCGCAGTCGAGGGCGGATGGCCGCGCAAAACCGGCGCTTCCCCCGCCGCGACGGATATCTCGCGATGCGCTTCGGCGAAACGGGTGATCGAATCGGCCAAGAAGAGAACAGATTTTCCTTGATCGCGAAAATACTCCGCCACCGTCATCGCCGTCCAGGCGCAGCGCCGTCTAAGCAAGGGAGATTGATCGGAGGTCGCGGCAATAATGACCGATCTTTTCAACCCTTCCGAGCCAAGCACGGCATTGACAAAATGACGCAGCTCGCGCCCCCGCTCACCAATCATCGCCATCACGACCACATCGGCCTGCATATTCTTTGCAAGCTCGCCCAAAAGGCTGGATTTGCCGACACCAGCCCCCGCGAACAACCCGACCCGCTGCCCGCCGACAATGGGGAGCATCGTGTTAAGCGCAGCAAGGCCCGTATCAAGGCGCGTGCCAAGCCCGCGTCGCTCCGCAGGCGCCGGCGGCGGCATTCTTAGCGGCCGCGGGACAAGCCCGGCAAAAAGCGCGCCGCCATCCATCGGCACCCCGTTCGGGTCAATAATGCGGCCAAGCCATGACGCGTCCGGTGCGATTGAAGTCGGCCCATCCAGAACCACGCGATCATGCAGTGCCGCCCCCTCAACGAAATCTTCGGGCAAAACAAGTGCGCCCTGAGCTGAGAGCTGAATGACCTCGCCGGTCAAAACATTGCCGGACGCGCGGCGGATCTCAACCCGATCTCCGATCCGCGCTTGGGTGCCAAACCCGGTGGCGAGGATTGTGCCGCTGTCGATCTTCGCAACGCGCCCTGTGACGCGGATGGCGCGCAATCCGGCGATCCATTCCTTCGCCGCGCGTAATCGCGTCAATTCTGTCATTGTAATTCTCCAGCCTACGCAAACCCTTTCTAAAGGATTCGCGGTTAAGCCTTAGTTGAAATAAACCGAGGGAGAATCCCCGATGTTCCAGAATTTGGATGTTTTCCAAATTTCATATGCAATGGCAAAGCACGCAGGTCAAAACCATGCGCTCATTGCTCAAAATGTCGCTAATTCCGATACGCCGGGCTATTTGCCCATGCATTTACCCGATTTTAAATCGACGTATCGGAGCGCGGATCTGCCAACCCAAAAAGCAACGCGCGCGGGCCATATAAATGGCAGCGGTGATGTCGCTCCGGTGCGCAGCGCGGCGCAGCGACATAACCCTTCTCCAAACGGGAATGCGGTGTCGGTTGAGCAAGAAATTTTGGCAAGCGTTAATGCCACGCGCCAACACGAGCGCGCGCTGACCATCTATAAATCTGCATTGACCATTTTGCACAATGTTGTGGCGCGGAATTGAGGTAATCATGAATGATTTCAGCAAAGCTTTGATGATTTCAGCAAGCGGGCTTGATGCGCAAGTCAAACGGCTGCGACATCTGTCCGAGAATATCTCAAACGCAGACACGCCGGGTTATCGGCGTAAAACTGTCTCGTTTCGCACCGAATTCGGAGCCCAAGATGGGGCAAGCGCCGTTTCGGTTGGCCCAGTCAAGCTCGACCGGGTGACGGAACTTGAGCGCATCTATGACCCATCGCACCCGCTCGCAGACCCAAGCGGGCATTATGAGGGGTCGAATGTTGATCTGCTGATCGAACTCGCCGACGCCCGTGAGGCGCAGAGAAGTTATGAGGCGAATCTAAAGATGTTCGAAACAGCCCGCAAAATGTCGTCAGGATTACAAGAGCTTCTGCGCCGTTAAGGAGGTTAAGATATGGAATTCAATATACTATCTGCTGGTGCGCGCTACGCCGCCGCGAAACCCGCGACAGAGCCCGCCCCAAACTCAAGCATGGGGAATGCCTTTCAAGCGGTCGCTATGGATTTTGCAGAAACGCTTGCCCAATCCGAGCAGATCTCAAACGAGGCGATGTTGGGCGACGCGGACCCTCATGCATTGGTACAAGCGCTTGCCCAAACGGAGTTGGCCGTTGAAACAGCCGTCACCGTTCGGAACAAAGTCGTCGAAGCTTATCAGGAAATCCTAAGGATGCCTGTTTAATGCTCACAGAGGTGGTCTTTTTCGACACATTGCGCCAAGGATTATGGGTCGCGGTCTTAATGTCCCTTCCCATCCTGACGGCCGCGCTTGTGGCCGGTTTGGCGGTTGGCCTTTTCCAAGCCTTAACCTCGATCCAGGAAATGACCCTGACATTTGTGCCGAAACTCCTTTCAATTGTTATCGTTTTCTGGATGTCGATGAGCTTTATGACACAGACGCTTATTTCGTTTTTTCAATCGCGCATCATTCCACTGATTGCAGGAGGCTAATATGGAAAACGCTGGCTATGCAACCTTATCACGCCAAACTGGCCTAATGAATGAGATGCAGATTGTTGCAAATAACATCGCAAATGCGGTCACGACGGGGTATCGCCAAGAAGGGTTAATTTTCTCCGAATATGTAAGGGAAGTTGACAATGGCGCATCTTTGTCAATGGGGTTCGGCAATACCCGGAATACCTCTTTTGAGCAAGGAACCCTTACTGAAACAGGCGGTATATTCGACTTTGCAATCGAAGGGGACGCGTTCTTTCTGCTTGAAACCCCGGATGGAGATCGGCTGACGCGCGCCGGTTCTTTTGCGCGCAATGCTGCGGGCGATCTTGTAAACCAGGACGGGTATCGCGTCCTTGATGCAGGGGGTGCGCCGGTCTTTATCCCCTTTGGCGTGCAGATATTGGTTGCCGGGGATGGCACCATTAGCGCGAATGAAAACCCGATTGGGCAAATCGGGTTAGTGGTGCCGAATGATCCAAACGCCATGGTTCGAGAAGGGGGCGTTACGCTCCGTGCGGATGCTGGGTTTGTGGCATCCGCCACGGCCCGTGTAAAGCAAGGCTTTGTTGAAAACTCCAACGTGAATGTCATCGGCCAGCTGGCCCGAATGATTGAAGTGCAGCGCGCCTACGAGCTCGGGGCTAGCTTTCTGGAAAGCGAAGATGAGCGCGTTCGCCAAGCCATTTCTAGTTTGACCAAATAAAGGGGGCCCGAGATGCGCGCCTTAAAAATTGCAGCCACTGGCATGGCCGCCCAGCAAATGCGGGTCGAGACCATTTCCAACAACCTCGCAAATATGAGCACGACAGGCTATAACGCCAGGCGCGCGGAATTTGCGGATTTGCACTATCAGCAGTTGGAACGCCCAGGCTCTGTCAATGCGAGCGACGGGACGATATTGCCGACGGGTGTGCAATTGGGTCTTGGCGTGCGTCCAACGGCAGTCTCAATGCAGTTGGCGCAAGGCGCGCTTTCCGCCACGCGCGGTGATCTTGATTTGGCGATTGATGGCAGCGGCTATTTCGAGGTGACGCTGCCCTCGGGTCAAATTGCCTATACGCGCGATGGCGGCCTCAAGCGCTCTGCTGAAGGATTGATTGTCACA
>CAYWNJ010000085.1:0-7949 GCA_964459535.1 uncultured Rhodobacterales bacterium | reverse complement strand
CGTTGGGGCATTGGTAAAGCCACCTTGCGCGGACAAATAGGTTGGCAACGCAAGGCCAGCGCCTGCAACGGCGCCAGTCTTCATCAGACCCCGACGGGTCAGGTTTGTTTTGGACATGGAAATCCTCCCAAATTACATAAAGGCCAACGGGCTCCACCCCCGTTGGCGCATACACGAGTTGTGCAAAGACCTTATCGCGTGGTTCCAGAAAATGGCGCAATAAACCCCTTGAAAATCGTGATATTTTTGTAAATAATTTCGCAATGCATATGCAAAATCTGTAAATAAACTTATGTTGCACCGCAGAAAGCCGTTGAAAATGTTTGCCTCCCTCAACATGGAAAGCCCATGAGCACGGGCCTGACCGGCTCTCGGATCCGCGAGAGGCGGGCGATGTTGGGGCTGCGTCAGGCGGCGCTGGCGCGTGCGGCGGGGATTTCTGCGTCTTATTTGAACTTGATTGAGCATAATCGCCGCAGAATCGGCGGCAAGCTCTTGCTTGATATTGCGGCTGCTCTGGGCGTCGAGCCCTCTGCGCTAACCGAAGGGGCCGAAGCGGCGCTGATCGCGGCCTTGCGCGGGGCGGCGAGTGAGACAAGTCTACCCGAGGCGGAGCTGGCCCGCGCGGATGAGTTTGCTGGTCGATTTCCGGGCTGGGCTGAGGTGCTGGCGGGGGTGCATCGCCGGACCCTCTCGCTTGAGCAGACCGTCGAAGCGCTGAATGACCGGGTGGCCAATGACCCCGCACTTGCGGCCTCGCTGCACGAGGTGCTGTCGACCGCTGCGGCGATTCGCGCGACGGCTGAAATTCTGGCGGATGATCCGGACATCACGCCCGATTGGCAGGCGCGGTTTCATGGCAATCTGGATCAGGATAGCCGGCGCCTCTCGGACAGTGCCAAGGCTCTGGTCTCTTATCTTGAGGCAGAAGAGGAGGGTCCCGCCGTAGCCTCGCCGCAGGAGGAGCTTGATGCCTTCTTGCTCGCCCGCAACTATGCGCTTCCCGAGTTGGAAGAGGGCGATGGCGATCTAGACGCCTTGGTGGCCAAGCTGACAACGCGGGCGGCGCAGCAGCTTGCCCTGCCTTTCTTTGCGGCATGGGCGGCGGATGCGCGGGCGTTGCCGTTGGCGCAGCTGCGCGCGGCTGAGGCGAGACTGGGATGTGAGCCTATCGCTCTGGCCGAGCATTTAGGTGTGCCGATTGCGCTGGTGCTGCGCCGGTTGGCGCTTTTGCATCACACAGCCTCCGGGCTGGTGATCTGCGACCGCGCCGGGGCGCTTGTTTTTCGCAAACCTTTGGATGGGTTTGCGCTTCCGCGCTTTGGGGTGCCCTGCCCGCTTTGGCCGCTATTTGAGGCGCTTTCGCAGCCCGGCCAATTGCTGCATGCGCATATCGCGCAGCCGGGTCGTGATAAGGCGGCATTTGAGACCTTTGCCATCGCGGAATATTTGGCACCGCGGGCCTATAACGCGCCGCCTTTGACGCGGGCGGTCATGCTGGTGCTCCCGGTGCCGCAACGCGCCGCGCCTGAGGCGGTCCGCCAGGTTGGGGCGACGTGCCGGGTCTGCGCCGCCGAGGGCTGCCCGTCTCGGCGCGAACCGTCGATCCTGTCGGGTGTATTCTGAGCTTTGACACGGCGCGCGCGCGTGGCAATACTAGCCCTATCCGGGCGCGCGTCTCGGATACGCTAGGGAGGAAACGCGCTTGGCCAAGCATGTCTTGCTCGTCGAGGACGAGGCAAATATCCGTGAGGCGATCGGCTTTCTGCTGACCCGCGAAGGGTGGCAGGTTACGGTGCAAGAGGACGGGCATGGCGCGGTGGATGCCATTCGCGCGGCGCGGCCCAACCTTGTCATTTTGGACTATATGCTGCCGGGCAAAACCGGTTTGGAGATTGTCAGCGATTTGCGTGCCGATCCGGACTTTGCCGACTTGCCGGTGCTCATGCTGACAGCGCGGGGCCAAACCCGTGACCGTGAGCAGGCCGAGCGTCTAGGTGTTAGCCGTTTTATGACTAAGCCATTCTCGAACACTGAAGTGCTGAACGCGGTGCGCGATCTCGTTTATGTCTCGACGCAGAAACGGGAAAGCTCGTGAACACGCGCAAGACCTCTCCGGTTTTTTTAGAGCGGCGCAGCTATCGTCGGCGCCGGTTGCTGGATGCGCTGCGATTGCTGCCAGTTTTGGGCGTTGTGCTTTGGATGCTGCCGGTGCTTTGGCCGACGGGGCTGGATGAAACCACCGCCCCGGTATCGATGTCGATGGCCATGCTCTATGTGTTCTCTGTATGGCTGGTGCTGATTCTACTCAGCGCGGCGCTTTGGATATGGCTGCGGATGCTGGATCGCCTGCAATGAACGCACCGACCAACCTGCTGATTATCGCCTGTCTTTCCTATGGATTGCTGCTATTTGGTATCGCCTTTGCGGCAGAGCGGGCAGCGGCGCAGGGGCGCGGGGCGTGGTTGCGTACACCAGTTGTCTATACGCTTTCACTGTCGATCTACTGCACGGCTTGGACCTTTTACGGCGCGGTTGGCTATGCGGCGCGGTCGGGGATGGAATTCGTAACGATCTATCTCGGACCAAGCCTTGTCATGATCGGCTGGTGGTGGGGGCTGCGCAAATTGGTGCGCGTCGCGCGGGCGCAGCGCGTCACCTCGGTTGCCGATCTGATCTCGGCCCGGTTTGGAAAGTCTCAGAGCTTGGCGCTATTGGTCACGGTGATGTCCGTCATTGGCGTGACGCCCTATATCGCGCTGCAGCTACAATCCGTCTCCGAGAGCTTTGCAGTATTTGCGGGGATCGAGGCGCGCGGCTCGTCAACCGGGTTTTGGGTCGCCTTTGGGCTGGCGCTTTTTACGCTGCTGTTTGGTACGCGCAAGCTCAACACGAATGAGCAGCATGACGGCGTTGTCATCGCAATCGCGCTAGAGGCCGTGGTCAAGCTGCTGGCTCTGCTGGCGGTCGGCGCTTTTGTCGTGTGGGGGATCGCGGGCGGCATTGGCCCGATGCTCGCGCGGATCGACGCCTCGCCACTGGCCGATTGGCAAGTCACCCGCAGCCGTTGGGCGGTGCTGACGTTACTCTCCGCAGCGGCGTTCCTTTGCCTGCCCCGGATGTTTCAAGTCCTCGTCGTCGAGAATAATGACGAGCGGCATATCCAAGTCGCAGCCTGGGCCTTTCCGATCTATCTATTGCTGATGAGCCTTTTCGTCGTGCCCATTGCGGTGGTGGGGCTGGATCTGTTGCCTGCGGGCGCGAACCCCGATCTCTTTGTGCTGACCTTGCCAATGGCCGAAGGGCGCACCGGTCTGGCGGTCTTTAGCTTTTTGGGCGGGTTTTCCTCGGCCACGTCGATGGTGATTGTGGCGACGCTGGCGCTGCCCGTGGTGGGCGCGAACCACATCGTCACGCCGATTTGGTTACAGCGGCGTCAGAGTGGGGCCAGCCAGTCGGGCGATATTCGCAATCTGGTGATCTTGTCTCGGCGGCTCTCGGTGCTGGGCATTATTGCGCTGGGCTATTTTTACTATCAGATCTCCGGTGGCTCTGCCGCGCTGGCGGCCATTGGTCTGATCTCGTTCGCGGGTGTGGCACAATTCCTGCCTGCAATGCTGGGCGGCATCTTTTGGCGCGGCGCAACGCGGGCGGGGGCATTCGCGGGTCTCGTGGTGGGGTTTTTGCTCTGGGTCTATTGCTCATTCCTGCCCGCCTTTGGGCCTGGCGGTGCGTTGCCCGAAGCTTGGTTCAGCCTAGGGCCAGGTGGGCTGTCCTGGCTGCGCCCAACGGCGCTGTTCGGGATTGAAGGCATAGACCCAACCGTGCATGCGGTTTTGTGGTCTTTGAGCATGAACCTGCTGGTTTTCGTTTTGGTCTCACTCGTGACGTTTCCCCACCCGCTGGAGCGCTTGCAAGGCGCGCAATTCGTCAATGTCTTTACCGAAGGGGCCGTGACCACAGCGCGGCAGCACTCTGCCGCAACCTCCGAAGACTTGATGATCATGACCCAGCGGATCCTAGGCGCTGATGAGGCGCAAGCCTTCTTTCGCGCGGAGGCGCAACGCCAAGCACTGCCGGGTCATATCCCAGAGGCCACGCCAGACTTCCTTGAACGTCTTGAGCGCGAGTTGGCGGCCTCGGTTGGTGTGGCGGCGGCCCATGCGATGGTCAGTCAGATCTCTGGCAGCGCGGCGGTCTCTGTCGAAGACCTGCTCGCGGTTGCGGACGAATCCGCGCAGATTTTGGAATATTCCAATCAGCTAGAGGTCAAATCGGCGGAACTGGCGCAGACCGCGTCCCAACTGCGCAAGGCCAATGCGCAGCTCACCCAGCTTTCGGAACAAAAGGATGCGTTCCTAAGCCAGGTCAGCCACGAGCTACGCACACCCATGACCTCGATCCGCTCCTTTTCGGAAATCCTGCGCGACACGGACGAGCTGACGGCAGCGGAAAAGACCAAATATGGCTCGATCATTCACGACGAGGCCGTCCGCTTGACGCGTCTTTTGGACGATCTGCTAGACCTATCTGTTCTAGAGAACGGGCAGGTGAGCCTTAACCTATCCACTGGCTCTCTAAGCGCCGTTCTCGACCACTCGGTAAAAACGGCGGAGCGGGCGCGCAGCGGCTATGCGCTGAGCATCACGCGGGATGCCAGCAAAGAGCGCGTTGATATGACGACCGATATGGACCGTCTGGGACAAGTCTTTGTGAACCTCATCACCAACGCGCAGAAATATTGCGATGCGCCAGCGCCACATTTGGAGATATCGGTAAAGGCGGCGTCGGCGGGTATCGAGGTTCACTTTCTCGACAATGGCACGCCAATCCCGGCAGCCGCCCATGACAATATCTTTGAGAAATTTGCGCGGCTCGAGCCTGGCGGCAAGCAAGGCGCGGGTCTTGGGTTGGCAATTTGCCGCGAGATTATGACACGGCTCGGCGGGAGCATAACATTTCAGCCCGAGGCAGCGGGCAATCGGTTTGTCGTATTTCTCCCAAGCGAAACGCAAGGTTAAAGCGTCCGACTTTAAACCTAAGGCACATCGCCCCGAATTTCTCCCCCGCGCAACAGGCACTGCCCAGCCGCGCCGTTCCGCCCCCCGTTTTGCCGAAGGCAAACCTACGGTTTGACGGGCGGCGCGATTGCGCCACCCCTCGGAACGGCGCTATCCGAATGACCGCTGGGCGCCTCAGGTTTAGGGGCGGATACTTCAAGAACTCCCGAAAAGACGCGCAATCTCATAAAGGCAGTCTTAACCAAACCCGGATTAGTTTACAGGGTAATGAACCATCGGACTGCGGAGGCTATGGCCGAGCGAGAGCCATCATCTATTCTGCGTCGCAAGGCGGCAGCGGGCACGCGAGATCATCGCGCGCGTGCAATGACCGTCGCCAAATCCATTCGACAAAGCGTCGCGAAAGAGGCTGCTGAGCGGTTTGACTTGGCCCTATCCGCCATTGGCATCGTTGTAGAAAAGCGCGCGGTGGAAGATGTGGAAGAGCTCTTGGATGATTCGGCGCTGTTGATGCTGTTTGACGGCACGCAAGGGCGCAGCGGGGCGGTCTCTCTCGCGCCTGTGTTGGCAGATGGGCTTATTCAACAGCAGACCATGGGGGCTGTCAGACCCCCGATGGGGGATGCGCGGCGCGTGACCGATACCGATGCGGCGCTTGCCTCTCCGTTGATCGAGGCGGTGTTGCGCCGTGCGTCAAGCGTCGCCGAAGCGGAAGAGGACCAGAAATTGCTGGGCGGGTACCGCTTTGGTGTGCGCGCCGAGGAGGCTCGCGTCGTTCTGATGGCGTTGGAGGCGCATGAGTATTCTGTGATCAGGCTGACGCTGGATATGTCCAAGGGCGCCCGGCAGGGCGATTTGACGATCATTCTCCCGCTACCCGAGAAGGCTACTCGGATTGAGGAGCCGGTAGAGGAGGATGGGGGGAAAGCCTCGGCGAAAGCGATGACGGAGCTTGTCTTTTCGCTCAACGCATTGCTGAAGATGGAGCTTTGTCGGCTCAAGCTGCCCTTGTCAGAATTGGCGGGCATGCAGCCGGGTGCCACGCTTGAGCTGCCTCCGGGTACCTTTCCAAAAGCGCGCGTTTTGGCGGTGGATGGCACGCATGTAGGAACCGGCACAATTGGCCAAGTCGAGGGGCTGCGCGCCTTGCGGCTAGATCCGGATCCTATCTTCGCAACTCAACCCAGACGGCGCGCCAGTGATCAAGAAGAGGATGGCGTTCCCAGCATTGACCCCTTGAACCAGGGGCGGCGCGCAGAAGATAAGGCTGGGGATGATTTCAGCGCAGGCGCCACTATTGCACCGCTAGGCACTGAGTTCCCCGCTCTCGGCGGGGATGATCTGCCCGAGGCGGGTGCCTTGCCACCTCAGGATCTTCCTGATCTGCCAGAGCTGCCAGAAACAGCGGACCTCCCAGACTTGCCAAGCTTACCAGACCTACCCGATTTACCGGATCTGTCTGAGGCATCGTCAGGGCCACAAGATATGGCCCTGCCCGAGCTCGACGATCTTCCCAACCTCGCCGAACTTCCGGATCTAGATATAGCCAAAGCTGGCTAGGATCCGCCGAAAATGCCATAACACGGGTAGGTCGATCTCGTGCCACGCCCACCTTGGGGAAGACGCGCATATCGGGCGGGGCGAAGCCTTGCGGGTTGCGACCCGCCCGAATGCAGCTCTGGTTCAGCTATCCATACGGATGGTTGTTTGCACCGCGCCTAGGACCGGCTCTTGCCACACTAAATGAACCTCGTCATTGCCCGCGCCCTGATTTGGCGTCGCATAGGGCAGGTAAGACCGGGTCGCGCTTGCTTGGGTGCGAATGCGATCTGATGGCATCACGCTTTCGACAAACCTCGCATAACCCTCGAAGGGCAGTCTTTGCTGCGTGTCGATGACCCAAGTGCTGGCCGCCGTATTTTGGCTGTGGCTCACCCGCAATGGGTTGCTCACCTGAAACGTAACCGAATGGAAAGAGTTCCCGTCAAACTGAATGTCTTTCATGCGGAAATAGTTCAGATCAGCAAAGCTGGTATCCACACGCTCGACCCGATCAATACCGCCATTGATCGTGCGGAACTTGTTCCCAGTCACCGACAGTCCAGCGATAAAATGGTCCGTCCCATGCGGCTTGACAACGATATAGCTGAACCAGGGCGCGACATCTCCGGAGAGGAACACGTTGTCGGTAATCGACAAAGCGCTAAAGGAAAAGCCGGAGGTAAAGCTCGGAGAGGGCTGGCGCTCGTTGGTCCATTCGATAAAGCAGTTATCGACATAGTTCCCGGTGATCACAGACGCGGTATGCGGCCGCGCGATGACCAGACCGGCAGAGCGCACACCATCCGGGACAGAATCGCCTTGGAAAAAGTGATTGCCCGTGAAGATATTGTTGCTCCCGGCGAGCAAGCCAAAGTGGCGAAAGCGGGTGGCGCGGCAATTGCGCACCTTGGCATCGTTGGCATTGACATTAAAGCCAATGGAAACGCGATCAACGACGGGTAAGGCATCTTCGTCGCTCAAAAACTGGCACCGATCAATGATCATGCCTTGGCACCCGCCACCATGGCTGGCAACGCCGCGATCTTTGGGGCGGGTGATGTAGCAGTCTTTAAGCTGAAAGCTCACGCCGGAATTGGCAAGCAGAATGCCGCTTGACCGCCCGTTACATTGGACCTCCACGCTGTCGATCGCAAATTTCGAAAGCGAGCTGAAGTTTGAGAAATCCAAGAGGAACTTAAACCGCTCAAAGGTAAAGATTTGCGTGCCCGCCGCGTCATAGAGCGGCGCATTCAAGGTGATGGTTTGAGTGGCGATATCGACGGCGCGCACATAGATCTCGCGGCCCACGCCATTGCCGGTGACCAAGGATCCGACTTGGACATTGGCGATATTCGTCACATTTGTGAGTGCGCGCGAATTGCTGGG
>CAYWNJ010000084.1:0-7982 GCA_964459535.1 uncultured Rhodobacterales bacterium | reverse complement strand
CGCACAGAGCCGGGCGAAAGCCAGACCGCGGGATGGCGATCGCGACCTCAATTCTCCGCGATTTATGGCAGCAACCATGGCGCGATACCTGAGCGAAGCACCAAGCTTAGCCCAAAAGCCAGCCCGGGGGGCGGTCTGGCTTTCGCCCGGCGGCCTGCGGCCTTGACTCCGGGCAGGGTGCTTTGTGGCAAAGCCTGCTTCCGGCCAATGGTGTCTCAGGTTCAAGCCGAAACGCTATAAGCCGAAATGTGATCGAAATCCAGTCGTTAGGTTATAGCTATATGTTCCGCTTTGCCCAAATCGCCCCATGAGAGATGCTTAGAGCTAAACTCACATGGAGGCTTGGGAAACAGGCTCCTAACTATCGTCGTCCTCAGACGCGACATCCGCAATGTCATCCAGCGAGACGTTGTCGTCATCGTCGTCATCCAGAATGTCTTCATCCAGATCGACATCAACATCGGTGTCGTCATCGTCCAAGACCACATCTTCATCATCTGTCGAAGCGGTGCTCGCCTTCACAGCGCTTGCATCCTCAGCATCCGCTGTGATCATGCGGGTCTTTGTTGCATCAAGCTCGACAACCTCACCTGTATAAGGGCTGACAATCGGGGAGCGGTTTAGATCGTAAAATCGTTTGCCTGTAGTGGGACAAAGGCGCTTGGTTCCCCATTCTTCTTTGGGCATGACATCCCTCTTTTTTTGTTGTTCAACATCTGGCGATTCCGGGCGAGTGCCATATGCTTGCGACCGAGTCAAAGGAATGTTGGTCGCACCGGCACAAAACTCGGCCAAAATCGTTTCGCCAAGGGAGGTAGGTTGCGCATCATGGTATGGCAAGACGATCTGCCCAGCGATCTCGTGATCCGCCGATCCGCACGCGCCAAGCGGATAAACTTGCGCATCTCAAACCTCGATGGCCGCGTCATTCTGACGATCCCGAAAGGCGCGCGCGAAGACGAAGCACTCGCATTTGCGCGCTCAAAAGCGGATTGGATCGCGCATCACAGATCCAAGCGGCCTTCAGAGATCATCGTGGGCTTCGGCGCGGAGGTCCCGATACTGGGCACACCGCACCGGATTGTTCCGGCGACCGGAAAGGCTATCCGCCGCGCGCCTGGCGAAATCGCTGTACCTAGCGGGCATGTCGGAAAGCGACTTGCCGTTTGGTTCAAAGAGCACGCGCGCCGAACGCTGGCGGAGGCTTCTGATAAGTATGCACGTGCTTTGGATAAACCGATTGCCGCCATTCAAATGCGGGATACGCGCTCACGTTGGGGGTCCTGCTCTTCCGCCGGGCGTCTGATGTTCTCTTGGCGGCTTGTGATGATGCCGATGGACGTGCTCCGCTATGTCGCCGCCCATGAGGTCGCCCATCTGGCCGAGATGAACCACTCACCTGCCTTTTGGCAGACCGTCGAAAGGCTCTATGGTCCCTACCAAGCGCCCCGCACATGGCTGCGGCAGAACGGAGGCGGGCTGCACCGATATCGCTTCGATGATTGACCAAACCCGAGCGATGTGATCACAAATCATCTATGCTCCCAACATCGCGCACCGCCGAAACCAACACCGCCGCTCACGATCAAGTCTACCGCCAATTGCGCGCCCGGATTATGCAGGGCGATCTGGCACCAGGCCATGTGCTGACCCTGCGCGGGGTCGGGGCGGAGTATGGCGTTTCCATGACGCCCGTGCGCGAGGCCGTCCGGCGCCTTGTGGCCGAGGGCGCGCTCGCTATGTCCAGCTCTGGCCGGGTGGCAACGCCGGAGCTTTCGCCCGAACGGATCGAAGAGCTGGCCGCCTTGCGCGCCTTAATCGAGGTCGAGCTTGCCTCGCGGGCGCTGCCCCGCGCCCATATGGCCTTGATCGAGCGTTTGCAGGCGATCAATGGTCTGGTTGCCGAAGCCGTCGCGCACCGCGATGCGGTGGCGTATATCCGCAGAAACCTTGAGTTTCATCGCACGCTCTATCTGCGCGCCCAGGCCCCCGCGATGCTCGCGATGGCAGAGACGGTCTGGCTACAAATGGGTCCAACCATGCGCGCGCTCTATGGACGGTTGCGGCGCACCGAACCGCCCCAATTTCATCGCCAGATCATCGCCGCACTCCGGGCAGGGGACGAGCCGAGCCTCCGCCTCGCCGTACGCTCCGACGTCACGCAAGGACTTCGAATGCTTGCCAGATGAACGCCACGCAGTACCCAACTGACTTGGCGGCGCGCGCAGGTTAACCTATGTTAACAAAATGTTTGCAGATTTTCTAAAGCGCCTCACCGCGCCCGACCCGGCACCCCTCGCCAATCATGACGCGCGCCTGGCATTGACAGCGCTCCTTGTCCGGGTGGCGCGGGCGGATGGTCACTATGACGCGGCAGAGCGCGAGATGATCCGCGCTATTGCACAGGACCGCTACATGCTCTCAGCAGCAGAGGCAGAGGCGCTCAGATCTGAGGGCGAAATCCTTGAGGCCGAAGCCCCGGACACCGTCCGCTTTACCCGCGCCATCAAAGACGCTGTTGCGTATGAAGAACGCCTTGCGGTGCTCGAAGCGCTCTGGCGCGTGGCGCTCTCAGATGGCACCCGCTCGGATGAAGAAAACGCGCTGCTGCGCCTCAGCGCCAGCTTGTTGGGCATTTCAGATGTCGACAGCAACCGCGCCCGCCGCCGTGCCAGCCAATGATCGCGTGCTTGCCGATGTACGATATGCCGCATGCCAGCGCGGCGTATGATCGGCTCTGGAGCGCCATCGCCGCCCAGCTGCCTGGCGCGCCTGCACATTTGACCCGTGAAGGCGATCTTTGGGTGATTTGGCAATCGCCGGATCTTCTGCTCGCACAAACCTGCGGCCTGCCATATCGGGCCAAGCTCCACGGCAAAGTGACCCTCGTTGGCACGCCGGACTACAATCTGCCGAGCTGCCCGCCAGGATATTACTGCTCGGTCACCGTCATACGCGCGGGCAGGAGTGAGCCACCTCAACCGACGGATACAATCGCCTATAACGACCCGCTCAGCCAATCCGGCTGGGCTGCCGCGCAAGCGGTCGGCCTTGGTCAGGGCGATAGGCTTGAAACCGGATCACACGCCGCCTCTGCGCAGGCGGTGGCCGAAGGCCGCGCAGCGGTAGCCTGCCTCGACGCCCTCACCTGGCGCATGCTGCAAGTTGAAGAGCCGGAGCTTTGCGCACAAATCCAGGTCGCGGGCGCAACACCGCCAACGCCGGGCCTGCCCTTCATCACATCGAAAGATCGCGACCCAGCCCCCATCTTCGCCGCCCTGACCGCTGCGATTGGGACCCTGAGCGCGCAGGATCGAGACCTCCTACACCTGCAAGGCTGCGTAGAAATCCCCGCCAAAGATTACCTCGCATTACCTATCCCTGATTGTCCTTAACCCCGCAACTCTGCCAAAAATAGCGTCACGCCCAACGGGCGTGTCAATTTAATAGCCGACCCCCGTTGCATAAGCGGACGGTTTGACGCCTTATACCGTATCGGAAACCACCAAGCGCGGACCCACGTGACTGAAACTGTCATCGACATCGCCGATCTGCACAAAGCCTATGGCGCACTCGAAGTGCTCAAAGGTGTTAGCCTCTCTGCACAAACGGGGCAGGTTATCTCGCTCATCGGCTCGTCCGGGTCTGGCAAGTCCACACTTCTGCGCTGCTGCAACCTGCTGGAAGACAGCCAGCGCGGCGAGATCCGCTTTCAAGGCGAAACCGTCCTATGGCGCGGCGAAGGCCCCGGTCGTCGCCCCGCTGACGCCGCGCAAGTCCGGCGTATCCGCACAAACCTTGCGATGGTCTTTCAACAGTTCAACCTTTGGTCCCATATGAGCATCCTCCAAAATGTGATGGAGGCCCCGCTGACCGTGCTCAAACGCGACCGAGACGCTGTCGAGGACGCCGCCCGCGCCTATCTGGAAAAAGTCGGAATTGGCGAGAAATGCACCGCCTATCCAGCGCAGCTCTCCGGCGGGCAGCAACAGCGGGCGGCCATTGCCCGCGCCCTCGCGATGGAGCCTGCGGCCTTGCTCTTTGACGAACCCACCTCGGCCCTCGACCCCGAACTTGAACAAGAGGTCGTGCGCGTGATCAAGGACCTCGCAACCGAGGGGCGCACAATGATCATCGTCACCCATGATATGAAACTGGCTGCAGATGTGTCGGATCATGTCATCTTTCTGTATCAAGGCCGCATCGAAGAGGAGGGACCGCCAGAAACCCTCTTCGGTGCGCCGAAATCCGAACGTTTGCGCGGGTTCCTGTCTGCAACCCACGCCGCGTAACCCAAAACATAACAAACGGGAGTATCAAACATGAAAACCCTTCTTCTCAGCACTGCGGCACTGTCACTATCCGCCGCTTTCGCCCTTGCGAGCGGCGACACCGTGCGCATGGGCACCGAGGGCGCCTACCCACCCTATAACTTCATTAACGACGCGGGCGAGATTGACGGCTTTGAGCGCGATCTCGGCGATGAGCTTTGCAAACGCGCGGGCCTCACATGTGAGTGGGTCAAGAACGATTGGGACAGCATTATCCCCAACCTCGTTTCCGGCAACTATGACACGATCATCGCGGGCATGTCGATCACGGCAGAACGGGATGAGGTTATTGACTTTACCCAAGACTACTATCCTCCCACCGCCTCAGCCTATGTCGCAGCGTCCGAAGGCGCTGACCTGACCGGCGGCGTTGTCGCGGCACAAACCGCAACAATCCAAGCGGGCTACATCGCCGAAAGCGGCGCGACGCTGGTCGAATTCGCCACCCCCGAAGAAACCGTCGCCGCTGTGCGCAATGGTGAAGCAGACGCCGTCTTTGCCGACCGCGATTATCTGGCACCTCTAGTTGAAGCCTCCGGCGGCGCACTCCTCTTTGTCGGCGCGCCCGTACCGCTGGGCGGCGGCGTTGGCATGGGCCTGCGCGAAAGCGATGGGGAGCTGAAAGGCAAGTTCGACGCGGCCATCACCTCGATGAAAGAGGACGGCACGCTGAACGCGCTGCTGATCGAATGGTTCGGCGCCGACACGCAAACCTACTAAAAGCAGATCGGGCGCGCGCCTAGCCGTGCGCCCGTTTTCACATGTTTTCCTATTGCGCAGATCCCGAGGCCCTTGGCCGTGCCGCCTGGTTCAGCTGTTATCTGACCACGGGCGTGCATTGGCAGTTCTATGCTGCCTTTCTGCGCGTGCTGCTCTTGCTGGCGGTCACAGCGCCAGTCGCGCTGGCCTTTGGCTTTGCGGGCGCGATGGCCGCACGATCCCGCCTCTTGCCCCTTGCCGCGTTTGGCAAAGGGTATATCGCGATTGTGCGCGGCGTGCCGGACATTGCCTTTTTCCTCTTCTTTGTGATCGCGCTGGATCAAGCCTTTGAATTCCTGCGGCACCGCCTGCTTTGCCCAGATTGGGAACAGCCCATTCGGCAGGGCAATGACTTTATCGTCTGCGCAGCAGCCAAACTGCCGCTCGGCACCGCGCCCGAAGCTGTGCATGAATTCTATGCCTTTTGCCTTGCCGTAATTACCTTTGCGATTGTCTTTGGCGCCTTTGCCGCGAATGTTCTTTACGGCGCAATGCGGGCGGTGCCCAAGGCCCAGATCGAAACCGCCGAAGCCTATGGCATGACCCAGCGCCAGTGTTTTTGGCGGATCATTGTGCCGCAAATGTGGGTCTTTGCCCTGCCCGGCCTGAGCAACCTATGGCAAGTGCTGATCAAAGCCACGCCCTTGCTCTTTCTGCTGGGGATCGAGGATGTCGTCTATTGGGCGCGCGAGCTTGGCGGGACGAAAACCGCGCGCTTTACCGATTACCCGCATGGGGATTGGCGGATGTGGTATTTCCTCGCGCTCCTCGTCTTTTACCTAATGATGACCTGGAGCTCGGAGCGTCTGCTTGAACGCCTCATGGCGCGTTTGACACGCGGCCAAGCCACGCTTGCGGGCGAGGCTCAGCGCAAGGCGGCGACATGAGCTGCTGGGAGACACTCCAAGCCTATGCGTTTCGCTCAGTCGGCTATGGGGAGCGGTTGCTTCCTAAAAGTGACTTTACCCTTTGCGAGCAGATGACGCTGATCGGCTCGGGGATGATTTGGAACATCTATTTCGGCATATGTGCGCTGATCATTGGCTTTTTCCTCGCCACGGGTCTTGCCCTCGCCAAAGCCGCCCCGAGCGCGGCACTGCGGCGCCCTGCCGAGGGCTTTATCTTTGTCTTTCGCGGCTCCCCGCTCTTTATCCAGTTTTTCTTTGCCTATTTCTTTTTCCTCTCGCTCAAGGGCAACTACGCGTTTTTCGACCCGTTCACCTCGGCCTGGCTCGGTGCTCTCATCGTGCTCTTTTTGAACACAGCGGCCTATTCAGCGGTGATCTTTCACGGCGCGCTGCTCTCGGTGCCCAAGGGGGATATCGAGGCGGCGGATGCTTACGGCCTCAGCGGTTGGCTGCGGTTTCGCCGGATCATTTGGCCAACCATGCTGCGCCTCGCCTGGCCCTCTTACACCAATGAGGCGATTTTCCTCTTTCACGCCACCACGCTGGTCTTTTTCAGCGGCTTTCCGGCCTGGCAGCAACGGGGGGATGCGCTTTATTATGCGCGTTATTTTGCGGATAAGACCTTTAATCCCTTCATCCCTTACCCCATCCTTGCGGGCTATTTTATCCTTGCCACGCTGGGGATTATCGCTGTCTTTGGTCTTGTTAATCGGCGCCTGAACCGGCATCTGTCGCCCGAGGAAAAGCCCGGATTGCGGCTGCGGATCAATCTGCTGCGGTAAGCGCGCTGGACATCATCGAGGAGGCCGCATGGAGGCAGATTACGTCATCGTAGGCGCGGGCAGCGCGGGGTGCGCCGCAGCCTATCGCCTGGCCGAAGCCGGTCACTCTGTCCTGGTGGTCGAGTATGGCGGCACGGATGCGGGCCCCTTGATCCAAATGCCTGCCGCGCTGAGCTATCCGATGAATATGGCCCGCTATGACTGGGGCTATATGTCCGAGCCCGAGCCACATCTAGGCGGGCGCCGCTTGGCCTGCCCGCGCGGCAAGGTGATCGGCGGCTCATCCTCGATCAACGGGATGGTCTATGTGCGCGGGCACGCGCTGGACTATGACCACTGGCGCGATGCGGGCGCGAGCGGTTGGAGCTATGCCGATGTGCTACCCTATTTCAGACGGATGGAGCATTGGCACGGCGATGACAGCGACGAAGATCGCTGGCGGGGGCGGCGTGGCCCGCTCCATATCACGCGCGGCCCCCGCGACAACCCGCTCTTCTCGGCATTCGTCGAGGCGGGGCGGCAGGCCGGATATCAGATCACGGACGACTATAATGGCGAGAAGCAAGAGGGTTTCGGCCCTATGGAGCAGACGGTCTGGAAAGGCCGTCGGTGGTCCGCTGCTAACGCCTATCTCCGCCCGGCGCTTAAGCGCAAGAACTGCAGCCTTGTACGCGGGTTGGTCGAACGTGTGATCCTGCAAGACGGGCGCGCCTGCGGTGTCTCGCTTGTCGGGGGGCAGGTGATCACGGCCCGCGCGGAGGTTATCCTGGCCGCCTCTTCGATCAACTCGCCTAAGCTGCTGATGTTGTCGGGGATTGGACCGGCAGCGCATTTGGCCGAGCATGGAATTACGGTCGAAGCTGACAGGCCGGGGGTTGGTCAAAACCTGCAAGACCATCTGGAGCTTTACATCCAGATGGCGGCGGCGCAGCCCATCACGCTTTACAAACACTGGAACCTTTTCTCGAAAGCGCTGATCGGGGCGCAATGGCTGTTTACCAAGCGCGGGCTCGGCGCGTCGAACCAGTTCGAAAGCGCGGCCTTTATTCGCAGCCGCGCGGGTATCCCCTATCCAGACATTCAATATCACTTTCTGCCGCTCGCCGTGCGATACGATGGTCAGGCCGCTGCCGAGGGGCATGGCTTTCAGGTCCATGTCGGCCCGATGCGCTCGGTGAGCCGCGGTGCGGTGAAAGAGTGTA
>CAYWNJ010000083.1:0-8015 GCA_964459535.1 uncultured Rhodobacterales bacterium | reverse complement strand
TTGGCGGATCAAGGCTGGACCGTGACCGCCTATGACAAGGACCCGGCGCGCATGACAGATATCCCACGCCGCGCGGCGCGCGCGCGCGTGACCATTGAACTCGCCAATAACCGTGCGCCTAAGGGCGTTTTTGATTTGGTATTTTGCGATGCCCCGTGTTCGGGCTCTGGTGCTTGGCGCCGAACACCGCAGGCCAAATGGATGCTGACGCCGGATAAGCTAAAAGAGTTGCAACAGGCGCAAGATGCGGTGCTTGAGGCGGCCAAAGATCATGTCGCGGTAGGCGGGCAACTTGTCTACGTGACCTGTTCAGTTATCAAAGCTGAAAATTCCGAACGGTGCGCCGCGTTTCTGGGGCGAAACCCTGGTTGGCAATGTGCGCAAGAAGAGAGATGGCCGCTGGACAGCCTTGGTGACGGTTTCTACTTCGCCCGCTTTTTGCGCCTATAGGTTGTATTTCTTCTTTGACCTGGTTAGCCTTTCGAAAGCATCGACGGCTTACATTGCTCTGATTAAAGCCTGGTTAACCCTTTTTGAGCGATCATGTCTGCGTCGATTCGAAGCATTGGGAGCCCTTTTGGGATGGCAAGACAGTGACGGTGGAAGCCGCGATATACCGTGCGCCCGTAAGTTTTGGGCGTACGCGCAGTGTTGCAGTTTGCGGTGCATTTTTTGCTGTACTGGCGGTGCTTGCGCCGCAGGGCGTGATCCAGCTGGGCTTTGCAGCGTCAAGTGTCACATTGATGGCCCTAACTTCGGCAATATGGCTGCGCGCGCGCTGGATCGCACGGGCGCAAAACCGGAATTTGAGCGTCGTTGCCGGGCATATCGAATATGATGACGCGGCAAGTTTTGTCACATGCGCCGACGGCGAGATTCAAGCGCTCAATCCCGCCGCCCGCCAGGCCTTTCCAACCCAAGTCGGCGCGGTCCTGTCTGGCGCGTTAAAGACGACATTTGCCAATCCTGGGGGCATTATCCAGCGCCTAAAATCCAAAGCGGACTTGGCCGGGGCGGCGCGTGAAGATATCACAACCCGGCAAAGCCGTGTGCGAGTTGCCGTTCATCGGATCAATCAGCACCATTTTTTGTGGCGCATTGAGCCGCTGCCGGATGGTGGAGAGCGGATTGGACCAGACGCTCTAAATGCGCCGATGTTGGTGCTTGGACGCTCTGACGCGGTGCTGTTTATGAATGATGCGGCAAAGGCGATGATTGGCGCGCGGGCATTGAATGTTCAGCAGCTCTTTCCCGACGGGCCGCCAAACTCGGGCACGGTCTGTCAATTGGCCACCATTCAGGGCCCGCAGGCCGTTTATGTCATGGATGTCGGGATGAGTGCGGGGCGCCGTGCGCTTTACTTGCTCCCGGCGCCCGTCAGTGCCGAAGATCCGGGCCGCAACGCTTTTGAGGACGTGCCAGTGCCGCTGATCCGCCTTGCGGCAGATGGGAGCGTATTGATGTATAATCACGCCTCTGCCGCGCTTGTTGGTCCTGGTTTGCGCCAAGGGGCGCCTATTAGCACGATCATGGAGGGGTTGGGGCGTCCGATTTCAGATTGGTTGGCAGAAACGCTCGCGGGGCGCGCGGTGCAGAACACCGAGTTTCTGCGGCTTAAGCGCACTGATACCGAAGTGTTTGTGCAAGTGACCTTGAACCGTGTGACGTCTTCGGGGCGTGCCTCTGTGATTGCGGTTCTCACAGATGCGACGGAGTTGAAATCGTTGGAGGCGCAATTTGCGCAAAGCCAAAAGATGCAGGCGATTGGCCAACTTGCAGGCGGGGTTGCGCATGATTTCAACAATTTGCTCACCGCGATCTCTGGTCATTGTGACCTGCTGTTGCTGCGGCATGACGAAGGCGACCCAGAATATTCTGACCTGATGCAAATTCACCAAAATGCCAACCGCGCGGCGGCGCTTGTTGGTCAACTTTTGGCCTTTTCCCGTAAGCAAACGATGCAGCCCCAGGCTTTGGATATGCGTGACACGCTGTCGGATCTGACCCATCTGCTCAATCGGCTTGTGGGCGAAAAGGTGACCCTCACGCTTAGCCATGATGCCAACCTCAAACCAATCCGTGCCGATAAACGCCAGCTTGAGCAGGTATTGATGAACTTGGTTGTGAATGCGCGGGATGCCATGCCGAATGGTGGTGAAATTCACGTAGAAACGACGTGTCTTACACTAACCGAACCGCTCGAGCGAGATCGCGCGACCGTACCTGAGGGGGAATATGTTACGATACGCGTTGTGGATGAAGGCTGCGGGATTGCAGCTGAGGATTGTCAAAAGGTGTTTGAACCATTCTTTACCACAAAGCGCCCGACCGAGGGGACCGGTCTGGGCTTGTCCACAGCGTATGGCATTGTGAAACAAACCGGTGGGTTCATTTTTGTCGATAGCTTGGTTGGCGAGGGGACGACATTCACCCTTATGTTCCCTGTTCTCGCAGGTCATCAGGTTGAAGCTTTGTCGCATGAGGAAGTGCAGCCAAAATTGGCCCCTAAACATGCAGATGGTGTGATCTTACTGGTCGAAGATGAGGCGCCAGTACGTGCATTCGCCAGCCGTGCGCTCAGGTTGCGCGGTTACACTGTGTTAGAGGCGGATTCCGCTGAGACTGCGTTAAAAACGTTGGAGGATTCGTCTTTAAGTGTCGATTTGTTTGTGACGGACGTGGTCATGCCAGGCAAGGATGGCCCGACTTGGGTGCGAGAGGCGCTGCAGACTAGGCCCGAAGTTGGGGTGGTTTTTGTTTCTGGTTATGCGGAAGACAAATTAGACGATGATAAGGGCGAAATTCCAAATTCGGTATTTCTGCCCAAACCGTTTTCCCTGATTGATCTGACGGAGACGGTTCACCGACAAATGCACTAAGTTGCAGATATCGACTCGTACAGCTCAAACTCTTCGGCGAACTTCCGACGAAACCGGGTCTCTATGTTTTTTGAAAGCAATACATCGCTCTTGGGAGAAACATTTTCCTGGCCTAATTCAAATGAAACTCCGAGCCGCTGCGTCAAAAAACTCCGCAGCTTTTCCTGCTCTTCGTAGCGGAAGAGATGGGTGACAGCAGTACCATTGGGCTGCGCTTCGAGAAAGCGATACTGGCTTCCCACTTCGGCGAAACCAGGCCGTTTTCCCTTCATATAGGCAAGAACGAAATCGTCAAATGTGATTCCCTTGGTGGAGTTTGGATGCCCCTCCATCGATGGTCGCTGCCGGTATCGCCACCAGCTCCCAAGCCAACTGATCGGCTCGCGCATAACCGCTAGAACGTCTAATTCCACTGCGCATACGCGCTCAAACATGGGCCGCACAAACCGATTATAACGATAGACAGGGGCGTGCTTGAGCAATGGGGGCCCTGTAATCGCGAGGTCTGCGTAGGGCTTCAGCGCGGTTTCATAGGCTGTGCTGCCTGTTTTCGGAACAGAAAGAAAGGCCAATCGCGGCTTGAAAAACACCAACATCCCTTGATCTTCCCTATTTTGCTACACGCAGTAACTGCTTCTTAACTTAAGAGTGACAACACTGAGAATACAAAATTTTATTGAAATGTTCTCTTTTTACCCCTATTGAGAGCAAGAGGAGAACAACGAGATCGCTCGACGGCGGTGATTGCTGCCTTGCGATGCGTATGACAAGAAGGGTTCGGAACCAATGGCAACAGCAGATCTACTGAGCATGGATAGAAAACACAAAGCGGATAAACAAAAAGCACTTGATAGTGCGTTAGCGCAAATCGAACGCCAATTCGGTAAAGGTTCGATTATGAAGCTGGGCGATGAAGGTGCTGTTCAAGATATCAAGGCAAGTTCGACCGGTAGTTTGGGGCTGGATATTGCCTTGGGTATCGGGGGCCTGCCAATGGGACGTATCGTCGAGATTTATGGCCCTGAAAGCTCTGGCAAAACAACGCTGACGCTGCATTGCGTCGCTGAGCAGCAACGTAGTGGCGGGGTGTGCGCGTTTGTAGACGCAGAGCACGCGCTTGATCCACAATATGCGAAAAAGTTGGGTGTTGATCTTGATGAGCTGCTGATCTCTCAGCCGGACACTGGCGAACAGGCGCTAGAGATAACCGACACTTTGGTGCGCTCAGGCGCGGTCAACATGGTGATTGTTGATTCTGTCGCGGCCTTAACCCCAAAATCTGAACTGGAAGGCGATATGGGGGACAGCAACGTTGGCGTGCAGGCTCGCTTGATGAGCCAAGCGATGCGCAAGTTGACCGGCTCTATTAGTCGATCCAACTGCATGGTGATTTTCATCAATCAAATCCGAATGAAAATTGGCGTTATGTTTGGTAGCCCAGAAACCACGACGGGTGGAAACGCGCTGAAGTTTTATTCCTCTGTGCGTCTTGACATTCGCCGTATCGGCCAACTCAAAGATCGCGATGAAGTTGTAGGGAACGCGACGCGTGTAAAGGTTGTGAAAAACAAGGTGGCGCCGCCATTTAAGCAGGTCGAGTTCGATATCATGTACGGTGAAGGCATCTCGAAAATGGGAGAGCTTTTGGATCTTGGGGTGAAGGCTGGCGTTGTCGATAAATCTGGCTCTTGGTTCTCCTATGGGAGCGAGCGGATTGGGCAAGGGCGGGAGAATGCTAAATCGTTCCTAAAGGAAAACACGCATCTTGCGCTCGAAATCGAAGATAAGATCCGCGCGGCGCATGGCCTTGATTTTGACATGCCGGAGGGTGCGGCGCATGGTGACGATGACGTGCTAGAGGCCTAGTACTTCATATAGCTTCGGGTCGGTGTTGGTAAGCTTGGTCGAAAGACTTTAGGCCATACCGACCTGCATTTGGATAGGTCTGACATCATCTGGACGTTGATCTAGATATCCAAAAAGCTGCGTTTGCAACGCGGTGTGCTCTGGACTATCGAATAGGTTTTGAAGCTCATCGGGATCAGTGCTCATATCATAAAGCTCGCCAGCGCCTGATTGCATGTCCACCGTCATCTTGTGCGTTTTTGTACGCACCGTGCGCAGGCTCAGCCCGACGCCTGCGCGGGTTGGCAGAAGCTCCCATTCATTTAGGGCATAGGTTCTGCGTGCAGTGTCAGTTTCAATGAGAGGCCTCAAGGACGCGCCGTGCTGAACTTGTAGAGCCCGGGCCTCCCCATAGTCAAAAAAGGTGGGGCCTAGATCAAGTGTTGAAACAGGGTCCTCAACCCGCTTTCCCTTTGGAATGCCCGGTCCGCGTAGGATCATCGGCACGCGGAGCAATCCCTCATAATGCATCGGCCCTTTTAAGATTAGACCATGATCACCTAGCCAATCTCCATGATCGGAGATGTAGATGACGATGGTGTTGTCGCGAAGTCCGGCTTCGTCAAGCGCGGCGAGGATGCGGCCGACATTATGGTCAATGAGCGCGATTTGCCCATAGGTGTTGGCAATGATCTCGCGCAGTTGAGTATCGCTCTGCGCCCCGATGCGGCTGTAAGACTTGCGGATTTCTGCGCCCTTTTTGTCGCCCGTCGGCTCTGCGGTGAGCACCTTCTCATGCCACCAGGGTCGCCCCTCAAAACTGCGCGTTCGGTATTTCGGTAAATCGACTTCTGCGGGATCGTGCAGACGAGACCAGGGCTCGGGCGCATCAAAGGGGTGATGCGGATCGGGAAAACTGACCCAGGTGCAGAAGGGATCTTCGCCGCGACCATGCTTGAGCCATTCGATCGCGCGGTCCGCCGTCCAAGTCGAATTATGCCACGCCACCGGCAGCTTTGAGTGCCAAGTCTGCGCCGCGCCTTTCGTATCGCCTGCATTCTCTTGATAGAGCGCGTTCTTCGCGTCTCCACGCCCGTCGGCATAGAACCAGCGCTCGTAATGCTGCCCATGCGGCGGCTTTTCCGGCAGGAACCAATTGTGACCGACGAGCATCATCTCAACGTGACCAAAGCCCATGTAGGGGCCGTTCCAGGTATCGGGATAACGCGCCGAAGACTTAAGGCATTCCGGTGTCCCGGTGGGCGCAAACGTATGATAGGTCGAGAAATGCGCCTTACCGAAGAACGCCGTTTCGTACCCCGTCGCGGCCAAAGCGCCCGCAAAACCTTTCGCGCCGATTTCTGGGTCGAGGTCAATGCCGTTGTCGTGAACACCATGGGTCCGACAGAGCTGGCCAGTGAGAATGGAGGCCCGCGCAGGTTGGCACACAACGGTTGGCGTGATGCAGTTCGAGAAATGCGTCCCCTCTGCAGCAAGCTGATCGAGATGCGGGGTTTTGATGTTGCGCCCCTCGAAGCCAAAGCAGTCAGCGCGGTGTTGATCGGCAGAGATCAAAAGGATGTTCGGGCGGGTCATAAGCTAGGCTTTCTGGAGCTATAAAGGACGACGCCCACAGCTATGGCCATAAAGGCAAATGCCAAAGGGCTGTTGACGAGGAAGAAGGGATCAGCCCCCGTGGCCGCGAAGGCTTGGCGCGCCGTCGCCTCTAAGTTTCCGCCCAGGATGAAGGCTATAACGAAGGGGAGCGGTGACATGTCCACGCGGCGCATAACGTAGCCGAGCAAGCCAAAAAAGAGGGTGATCCAGATGGCGCTCATGGAGGTTTCTTGGACATAGATTGCCGTGAGGGTGAGCAATAGGACAATCGGCAAGAGGCGTACCTTTGGAACGCGGGCCATAATGCCAACCCATCGCATGAACACGCCGCCAATGGTCCAGTTCAGGGCGTTAGCGACGAACATCGTGGTGAAGATGCCAAAGGCCATGACCATTTCCGGGTTGAAGCGGTTCTCGCCAATGCCGCCCTCCAGTCGAAACACGGAGGGGCCGGGATTAAAGCCGCCGATAGAGTCTATCGCGAGTATCAAAAAGACGGCGGCTGCGTTGCCGGGAATGCCGAGCGAAAGAACGGGGATCAAGTTCGCCCCGGAAACCGAGCTATTGGCGGCCTCCGTGGCAGCGATGCCTTCGGGCGCTCCTTCGCCAAAGTTAGGGTCTTCGGCGGATTTGGTCTTGGCATGGCGATGTTTGGCAGAGGTATAGCCAAGCGTTGCGGCAAGGGTTGAGCCGACGCCGGGTAAAGCTCCGATGCAGGTCCCGATGATCGCCGAGCGCCCGATATAGGGGACCAGCCGCCGGATCATCCGCAAGCTCAGCTTCGCCGTGCCATGGGCCGTTTGCGCCGCTTGCTTGGCCTCCGTTCCGCTGCGGTAGATGTCCTCCAGCGCTTTGAAAACCTCGCCAAGGATCAACACGCCCAAAATGGCGGCGGCAATTGGGATCCCTTCGGCGAGGCTTTGTTGTCCGAGGGTGAGGCGCGGGTAGAAATCCTCGCCCGTTGCGATCATAGCCGCCAGCAGGCCAAGCCCCATGGAGATGAGCCCTTTGCCCACCGAATTGCCGATCACGAAGGCGATGAAGGCAAGCGACAAGATCAGCAGAGCGGTTTTTTCCGGCAGATCCAAGTAGCGCTCGACCATGATCGCCAAAAAGGGCGCGCAAAGAACCAGCACAATGTCCGAAAACGTATCGCCCGAAGCGGAGGAGAAATGTGCAACGCGAAGCGCTTGCCGGGCTTGCCCCCTTTGCGCCATCGCATAGCCGTCCAGTGTCGTCATATACGCATCCGGCGTGCCGGGCGTGTTGAACAGGATTGCAGGCACGGCCCCGCCGATAGTGGCCCCTTTCATGATACCGATGAGAAAGCCGAGAACAGGCAGGAGGGCATCGTTCGAGTAGCCGAAAATCGAAATCAGGATCGGCAGCGAGATTGCCATGGCCATGGGGCCGGCTAGGCCCGGTGTGGCGCCGACTATAATACCGACGAGAAATCCGGCCAGCACCATCAGCAGCGTGATGGGAATACCAAATACCGGGTCAGATTGAACGACGGCCAAGATACCCGCAATGACATGATCCCAAATACCCATTCAAACGTCTCCGTTTGGCGGGAGGATCAAATCATCAAAGGGCAGATCATACAGCAGTGCAATGACGAGCGCTGCCTCGAGGCCAATCGAAAAGTCGCGCGCCGAGAACCGCCCCGAGGCC
>CAYWNJ010000082.1:0-8166 GCA_964459535.1 uncultured Rhodobacterales bacterium | reverse complement strand
AGTTGTTGGCGGAGATTGGGGCACGCTCGCTCGATGAAGTGATTGGCCGCGCCGACCGCTTGGCTCAGGTCAGCCGAGGGGCTGCTCATCTGGACGATTTGGACTTGAACCCGCTGCTGATCACCGTCGATGGCGCTGCGGATATCGTCTATGATCGGGATCAAGCGCGCAACGCGGTGCCAGATACGCTGGATGCGCAGATCGTCCGCGATGCGGCGCGGTTCTTGGAAGACGGGGAAAAGATGCAGCTAAGCTATACGGTGCAGAATACGCATCGCACCGTCGGCACGCGCATCTCCAGCCACATCGTCAAGAAATTCGGGATGCGAAACACGCTGCAGCGTGATCACCTGACTGTCAAACTGACTGGCAGTGCGGGCCAATCGCTCGGCGCCTTCGCCGCGCCGGGGCTGAAATTGGAGGTCTCCGGCGACGCGAATGATTATGTTGGCAAGGGGCTCTCCGGCGGCACAATTGTGGTACGTCCGCCGATGTCCTCGCCCATCGTGGCGGCTGAAAATACGATTATCGGGAATACAGTGCTTTATGGGGCAACGGATGGCTTCCTCTTTGCCGCTGGGCGGGCGGGAGAGCGCTTTGCCGTGCGCAATTCCGGCGCGCAGGTCGTTGTCGAGGGCTGCGGGTCGAACGGGTGCGAGTATATGACCGGCGGCGTCGCGGTGATCACAGGCGAGATTGGTGCGAATTTCGGGGCCGGTATGACCGGCGGTATGGCCTATATTTATGACCCGAACGGCACCGCGCGGTCGTTGATGAACCTTGAGACGCTGGTTACCTGCGCGGTCACCGAGCCGCACTGGGTCCAGCAATTGGAAGGTCTGCTTGAGCGTCATCTTGAAGAGACAGGGAGCGTGCGTGTGGCCCAGCTCTTGCAGCATTGGCACAGCACGCTTGGGCATTTTATCCAGGTTTGCCCCAAAGAGATGCTGGCGCATCTTCCTGCACCTCTTGGAGAGACATCTCACGCGATGCCTGCCCAATGATCTGAAGGGGGCATCGCTATGGCGCGACGAAAAACCCGCAAAACCAAGCGCAGGTTTCGCTTGCTCCGCTGGCTTATGCGTTGGGCCCTGCGCGCTGGGCTCGCGGTCAGCCTGTTTGCGGTTGCGGCGGTTGCACTTGGGGCATTTATCAACCCGCCCGTGACCTTCTATATGGCGATGGAGCGGGCGCGGCTGGGCAGCATCCAGCACGAGTGGGTCGCGTTTGAGGATATCGCACCGGTGATGGCGCGCTCAGCTGTGGCGGCGGAAGATGCGAATTTCTGCCAACACTGGGGATTTGATGTTGCGCAGATCCGCGCCGCCTTGCAGGAGGGCTCTGGCCGGGGGGCGTCCACCATCAGTCAGCAGGTTGTCAAAAACGTCTATCTTTGGCCCGAGCGGACTTGGTTGCGCAAGGGGCTTGAGGCGTTGCTGACCCCGGTGCTCGAGGCGTTCTGGTCCAAGAGGCGGATCCTTGAGGTTTATCTTAACGTTGCGGAGTTTGATGAGGGTATCTTTGGGGTAGGGGCTGCGAGCAAAGCGGCATTTGGGCAAGAGCCTGGGGGCTTGAGCGCGCGTCAAGCGGCGCAGCTTGCAGCGGTCTTACCCTCTCCGAAAACCCGATCTGCCAAGGCCCCCTCAAAGCGGATGGTCGCGCGCGCGAAGCGAATTATGGACGGCGCTGCTACGATCGCGGGAGATGACCGGTCCGTGTGTTTCGAGAGTTGAGCCAGCGCGCGGATTGGTGCATGAGGGGCGGGCTTGACGCATAATTCAAAGATACACATGGCCCGTCTTTATCACGTTCCCCTCTCTCCGTTTTGCCGCAAGGTTCGTTTGGTGCTTGCGGAAAAGAAAATCGAAGTAGAGTTGGTCGAAGAGCGGTACTGGGAAGCGCAGCCGGATTTTTTACGCCGCAACCCGGCGGCGAAGGTCCCTGTTCTGCGGATCGACAACATCACCATGGCCGAAAGCTCTGCGATTTGTGAGTATATCGAGGAAACGCGCCCTGAGCCTGTATTAATGCCGTCCGATCCAGCCGCGCGGCTTGAGGTGCGGCGGCTGGTGGGTTGGTTTGATGATAAATTTCATCACGAAGTCACCTCAAAGCTGCTCTATGAGCGGGTTAATCGCAAGCTGACGGGGCAAGGCTATCCGGACAGCGGGAACGTGAAGGCGGGTGCGAAGGCGATAAAATATCATCTGGATTATATGGCGTGGCTTTTGGATCATCGGCGCTGGCTGGCGGGGGATGTCATGACGCTTGCCGATTTTGCGGCCGCTGCGCATTTATCAAGTCTTGATTATATCTCGGATGTCGATTGGAACCGCGCGCAGGCGGTTAAGGATTGGTATGCCAAGATCAAAAGCCGCCCGGCCTTTCGCGGGATACTCGCAGATCAGGTGTCAGGGTTTCGGCCGCCGCGGCATTATAACGATCTTGATTTTTAAGGTTTTTGGGGCGGTTTAGCGCTTTGGGGTTCGTTGCCATCGGCGCGCCTGGTTGCGCTGTTGGATGGATATTTTTGGCAAGAGGAAGACATGGGCGGGTTGAAAGATCGTTTGGTGTCGCGTGCGTTGGCCGAAGGGTTTGTAGCAGCGCGGGTGTGCCGGCCTGATGCTGTTCCTCAGGTCGCTGAGCGGTTGCAGGCATTTATTGATCAAGGGTGGCAGGGTCAGATGGGCTGGATGGCGGAGCGTTTGGCTTGGCGGTCGGATCCTTCAAAGCTTTGGCCAGAGGCGCGGTCGGTTGTGATGTTGGCGGAAAGCTATAGCCCCGCACATGATCCGCTTGCTGTCTTAGATCAATCAGATCGGGCAGCGATCAGTGTCTATGCGCAAGGGCGGGATTATCATGATATCGTCAAGAAACGTCTCAAGCGTTTGGGTCGGTGGTGGCTGGCACAAGCGGGAGGTGACATTAAGGTTTTTGTTGATACGGCGCCGGTTCCTGAGAAGGCTTTGGGGCAGGCCGCTGGGCTGGGCTGGCAGGGTAAGCATACCAATCTGGTAAGCCGGGAGTGGGGGAATTGGGCGTTTTTGGGATGTTTGTTTACAACCGTTGAGTTGGAACCCGATGCGGCGGAGGTGGATCATTGTGGATCGTGCCGCGCCTGTCTGGATATCTGTCCGACCGATGCGTTTCCCGCCCCCTACCAGCTCGATGCCCGGCGGTGCATTTCGTACTTAACAATTGAGCATAAGGGCCCTGTTCCAGAAGCGCTGCGCCCCGATCTTGGGAATCGAATCTATGGGTGCGATGATTGTCTGGCTGTTTGTCCATGGAATAAGTTTGCGCAAGAAGCTTCGGATCTTCGCTATCTTGCGGAGAAAGAGGCACCCTCTTTGGCGGAGCTGGCGCGGTTGGATGATGCTGGGTTTCGGACCCGTTTTTCTGGGTCTGCGATCAAGCGGATTGGTCGAGATCGATTTATCCGCAATGTGCTTTATGCCATCGGCAACTCGAAAGAGCGCCGCCTACGGGTCGTCGCCCAGGCTTTGACAGAAGATCCAGACCCCGTGGTTGTTGACGCTGCGCGCTGGGCGGTGACGCGCCTGGACAAGACGGGGCAGGTTTGACCCGTCAAAGCGGAGCGGCATCAGGACGGAGGAAGGAATGACGTTGCTGCTTGGGGTCGACACCGGGGGAACCTATACCGATGCGGTTTTAATCGAAGACGAAACTGTTATTGCGTCGGCGAAATCTCTAACAACGCGGCATGATTTGGCCATCGGCATTGGGGGCGCGGTGCGGGCTGTTCTAGAGCAGTCTGCGCGCCCTGCTGAGGATGTACGCCTGGCAGCCTTGTCAACGACGCTGGCCACAAATGCCTTGGTTGAGGGGCAAGGTGGGCGTATCGGACTGATTTTGATTGGTTTTTCCGAGGCGGATCTTAATCGGCATGGTCTGTCTGATGCATTGCGCGGTGATCCCGTGGTGCTTGTTTCGGGGGGTCACGGGCATGACGGCCAAGAAGCTGCGTCGCTTGATGAGCCTGCGCTCAGGCAGTTTTTAGACACTGAACGTGTGGGGGCCTTTGCCATTGCGGCGCAGTTTGCCACCCGTAACCCTGCACATGAGCGCCGTGCTGCCGAGTTGGTCACCGAGATAACGGGGCAGCCTGTAACTCTGTCGCATGAGCTATCGGCAAAGCTCGGGGGGCCAAAGCGCGCCCTGACGGCGCTGTTAAATGCGCGCCTTATTGCCATGATTGCGCGGCTGATTGGGCGCGCGGAAGATGTTTTGTGTACGATTGGCGTGACCGCCCCGCTGATGGTGGTGCGCGGGGACGGTGCCCTGATGTCGGCAGCGCAGGCACGTACGCGGCCGATCGAGACGATATTGAGTGGGCCAGCCGCTTCGCTGGTCGGGGCAAGATGGCTGACAGATGTGCCAGATGCCTTGGTCAGCGATATCGGCGGAACCACGACCGACGTGGCGATGATACGCAATGGGCGTCCCGTGATTGATCCGGAGGGCGCCCGTGTCGGGCCGTTTCGTACGATGGTTGAGGCTGTGGCGATGCGCACAACAGGTCTTGGCGGCGACAGCGAGGTGGTGCGTGTTGAGCAAGGGCTGCGCGGAGGATTAACCCTTGGGCCGCGGCGCGTGTTGCCCATCTCGTTGCTTAGCACCGAAGCGTCGGATGTTGTGCACGCCACGCTGGAGCAACAGCTTCGCCGTAGTATACCCAATGAGCATGATGGCCGGTTTCTGCGCGCCGTTCCAAGGCAAAGCGTTGAGGGTCTTGCGCCGCGCGAGATGACCGTGCTGGAGCGCCTGGAGGCCGGGGCGTTGCCGCAAGGGGAGGTGTTGCGAAACCGCATGGATCATGCCGCGCTCAAGCGACTGATCGAGCGGGGGTTGGTTCAAGTGTCTGCCGTCACCCCGTCTGACGCGGCGCATGTGCTTGAACTGCTTGACGCCTGGGATAAAGAGGCGGCAGAGGCCGCGCTTGCCCTGATGGCGCGCCGCCGAACTGGCGCGGGGGTGCCTTTGGCAGAGAGGCCTTGGCAGCTGGCTGAGATGATCGTTGATCGTTTGACACATCAGACTGGGTGTGCCCTGCTTGAGGCGGGCTTTGAGGAAGATCCGGCTTTTGACGAGGATCCCACGCAGCTCGCGCGTCATCCTTTGATGCAATCGGGCCTGTCAGATGGGCATCAAGGTGTGATCCGGATCACTGCCGGATTGGCGGTTCCTGTTGTCGGGTTGGGGGCCTCTGCTCCAACCTATTACCCAGCTGTAGGCGATCTGCTTGGGTGCGAGATGATCCTGCCGGAACATGCGGGCGTAGCAAACGCGATTGGCGCGGTCGTTGGACAGATCACGATGCGCCGCAGTGGGATCGTCACCTCGGCCGGAGAAGGGCGCTATCGTGCCCATCTTGGGTCCGGGCCCGAGGATTTCTTGTCGCTTGAAACAGCGCTATCGACGCTTCAAACAACCCTTGAGCAAGAGGCTACGGAGGCCGCTTTGGGTGCGGGGGCGGAGGATATCTCAATTCACTATGAGAAAGATATTCGCGAGGCGGATATAGAAGGTCGTAAAATGTTTGTCGAAGCGACACTTACCGTAGAGGCGTCGGGACGCCCGCGCATTGTTGACGAGACATCACACTAAAGCCTCCCGCCTTTAACCTGGGACACCTTCCCTCGAATTTATCCCCCGCGCGACGGGCAACGTTCCGCCCCCGTTTTGCCGGAGGCAAACCTGCGGTTTGACAGGCGGCGCGATTGCGCCTCCCCTCGGAACGGCGCTATCTGAATGACCGCTGGATGCTTCACGTTAAAAGCGGAACGCGCTAGGCGCCCGACTATCGCCTCGCTGTTGATGCGAAACGCCTTATTCCGCTGCGCGCCGGGGTAGGACCCAGTTGGGGCGGGGGAAATGACAGGTATAGCCGTTTGGAATGCGCTCTAGATAGTCCTGATGCTCCGGCTCTGCCTCCCAAAATGGGCCGACCGGCGCGATCTCTGTTACGACTTTTCCGGGCCAAAGACCTGATGCCTCAACATCCGCGATTGTGTCTTGCGCGACCGCGTGCTGCGCTTCGTCAGTGTAATAGATCGCCGAGCGATAGCTAAGTCCAACATCATTTCCTTGGCGATTAAGCGTTGTTGGGTCGTGGATTTGAAAGAAGAATTCAAGCAACTGGCGAAATGTGATCCGCGCGGGGTCAAAGAGGATCTCAATCCCCTCTGCATGTGTGCCATGGTTGCGATAGGTCGCATTCGGCACATCGCCGCCAGTATAACCGACGCGGGTCGCGGTCACACCTGGGAGCTTTCTGATAAGATCTTGCATGCCCCAAAAACACCCACCGGCCAAAACTGCGCGTTCGCTGGTCATGCCACATCCTCCACTTGATCTATGTAAGCGCCATAGCCTTCGGCCTCCATCTCGCTCTTATGGACAAACCGCAGAGAGGCTGAGTTGATACAATACCGCAAGCCACCCCGGTCGCGCGGCCCATCCGGGAAAACATGGCCGAGATGGCTGTCACCATGTCTGCTGCGCACTTCGGTGCGCATCATGCCCAAGGAGGTATCGCGATGCTCTGTAACGTTGTCGATGGGCTTGGTAAAACTCGGCCACCCACACCCAGATTCATATTTGTCGCTGGAGGCAAAAAGCGGCTCGCCCGAGACGATGTCAACGTAAATCCCAGGCTCTTTGTTATTCAAAAGCGCCCCGCTGCCTGGACGTTCCGTTCCGTTTTGCTGAGTGACGCGAAACTCTTCAGCGCTCAACCGCGCAATGGCATCCGCATCTTTGGTGTAGGTTGGCATCCGATCCTCCTGGCTCATTTCAGAGAACATATAGAGGCTGGAAAATATCAAGAAAAGCTATTGTAACACAAAAAGCCGTGAGTGCTAAGCACTCCCGGCTCTCATGTCACAAGGGGAACTGTCAGGTAAGCTTAAATGCTTCCCGCAACAGTCGTTGTGGTTGTTGTGCCGGTCTCTTCATTAAGAACCGTAACCGCCAAAACACCAACGGCGACAACTGCGATCGCTGTGATTGTTCCCAGACCGCCGAACGCCGCGCCAATCTCAAGCTGACCGTCAAGCTGAACGTCGCCTTGGCCACCTGTTATGGTGTTGTTCGTCGGCAGATCCGAGGCCAACGCTGGACCGGCTACCAAAGCTGCCACGCAGAATGTTGAAAGAATTTTTTTCATCCTAGCTCTCCTTCGAAGGCTTTAATCGGTTTAAGTTTGAACTCTAAATACGTCACGTCTTTGAAAGATAACACCCCTAATCTCTCAAATCATTCAAAATATGTGGGCAAAACACCTAAAATTCTATTTTTTCAGCAGCTGAATGCTCATAAAGCCCAAATGTGGGCCAGCCCATTGCCGCGATTGAATGACAGCGGAAGACGAATCAACCCAGTAGTCGTTGACGAAAAAACCCTCTGAGTTGCGACAGGTTTCTTGCAGATGTCGCACGGCAAAGCGCCTTTCCACGATTTCGAGCGTCGTATCGGATACGACTTCGATCTCGCATTGAAATCGCAAGAGGTCGGTCCCATTCACATCATTGCGTACACGCATCGACCGCGCGCCTACCGCTGCTGCCCGCGTGTTTACCGCGCGCAGTGCTGCGGGCGTATCGGATGAGGCGAGATCGCGGCCCAAACCGCGTGTGGCATAAAGCACGCCGTCGCGCAAAATCACATGGGCCTCTTCAAAGGTCTTCCAAACCGTCACTTGGCCCGGGCTCTGGTCGGTCCTCAGCGCGGCAGGCAGAAGGATCGCTTTGCGTCCGCGTCCCTCAAGCCTGACCTCAAGAACGCTTACCGTGAATGTGTCAAGCAGCGCGCGTGTCATCTCGAGCGTCGGCTGTTCGTTCTTTGAGGCCGTTCGTCTGTTGCGTATTTCATCGCGCAGGTCTGAAACAAGCTCGAGCGGCGCGCGCATCGGGTCCTCAGAGCCGCCCGAACAGGCGCTAATAACAAGCAGGCTAGATATTAAGAGGAGTGTCCGCATCGCGCTCATTCCCAAACCCTCGCCCAATCGGCAACCAAGGCATTTCGATGCGCCTCGCGCACCTGATCATAAAGTCGGCCCGAAACGCGCAGACGCGCGCCCCCATCCCGTTGAACAGGACGAATGACTGTCGAGATTTGGCGTTGTGTGGGCCAGCCCAAGAGCCA
>CAYWNJ010000081.1:0-8167 GCA_964459535.1 uncultured Rhodobacterales bacterium | reverse complement strand
TCCCGTCTATGGCCCTCCCTTCGTGCGCGATGCCGAGGGCGGGCGGCGCTATGCAACGATGGAGGATTTCCGCAAATTCGTGAAGCTTGGCTATATGTCGAAATGGCTGCACCACTCGGGCGGCACGGTGTGCGAGCCCACCGATGTGGCTGTGAACAAGCGCCATCTCGACATGCTGCATGCGCATATGACGCTGTCCGACAAACCTTATATGGGATCGGTGACCGAACCCTCGCGTGCGCGCGATTCGGTTGAGATGTCCGATATTCTCTTTGGCGGGCTGAACGGGCGGACCGTTATGACCAGCCTGATCAATATCAACTCGCCCATGACCTTTGATGATGTGATGATGGGTGCGCTGGAAATTTACGCCGAAGCGAATCAAGCCTGCATCGTTTCACCCTTTATTGTCGGCGGAGCTATGGCCCCGGTCTCGGTCGCGGGGACGTTGACTCAGGTTATGGCAGAGGTTCTGGCAGGAATTGCTTATAGCCAATTGTGCCGCGCTGGCGCGCCGGTGATTATGGGTGCCTTTGTCACGTCAATTGATATGAACTCGGGCGCGCCGACCTTTGGCACGCCGGAAGCGGCCCATATCACCTATGGGGCTGGCCAAATTGCGCGGCGGCTGGGACTGCCCTATCGATCCTCCGGCGGCTTTAGCGGCTCGAAACTGCCCGATGCGCAGGCGGCGTATGAAAGCGCGAACTCACTCAACATGGGACTGCTCTCGGGCGTCAACTTTATGCTTCACGCTTGCGGCTGGTTAGAAGGCGGTCTCGTTAGCTCGTTCGAAAAGTTTGTGATGGACGCGGATCAACTGGGCACGCTGCACCACCTCGCCGCAGGCGTGTCGGTTGATGAAGATGCCCAAGCGCTGGATGCAATCCGCGAGGTTGGACCCGGCGGGCATTATCTGGGCTGCGCGCATACCCAGCGCAACTTTCAAAGCGCGTTTTGGAAATCAGATCTTCTTGACTACAAACCCTTTGAGACATGGCATGACGAGGGCGCGCGGGATACAGCAAGCCTGGCGACCGAGCGCGTCACCAAGCTTTTGGCCGATTACCAAAAGCCAAGCTTGGATCCGAGTATCGAAGAAGCGCTCGACGCCTATGTCGCCAAGCGCAAGGCAGCGGAGCCGGACTCCTTCACCTAGAGTTTGGTGTATCCAATCAAAGAACAACGTATTCAAATTCGCGTTCGAGGCAAAGCCGAGAGGCAGCGCATTTGAATGCAATTTAACAAAACACGCTTTAGGCATTTTCCCGCAGACCGCTTACCGCGCTGGCCTCAATAGAGATATTGCCTGCAAGAATAATGGTTGTGCCGCCATCTTCTAGCCGCGCTTCGGTGATGCGCGCATAGCTGGACGCCGGTTCAGACGACAGCAATTCATTGTTCGCGTAGCTCTCTACTTTCAGGGTATAAACGCCTGGGACAAGCGGCGTGCCATCTGCGCCCGTGCCCGTCCATTGATACTGCGCATCTGACAGGGGAAGGGCAATACGCTGCACCTCCGCGCCGTTGGCGTCATAGACAACAAGCTCCGCTTTGTCGGCCGCGCTGGCCGGGCTTGGCGCGACTGTAACTTGATTGCCGTCCCAGTAGACAGGCGCCGTGCTCAACGCCTCCATACCGATCCAATTGTAAAGACTTGTCAGAGCCGAATCGCCTAGCGCGCCCGTTAGCCTCGACAACAAATCATTGGTTTGCACCTGCTGTTCGACCATCGAGAATTGCGCCAGCTGAGAGGCGTATTCCGAGCTGTCAATCGGCTCAAGCGGATCTTGATACCGGGCTTGGGTGGTCATCATTTGTAAAAATGTCTCGAAATCTGAGGAGATTAGCGATGAGACATCCTGCGTGGCACTTCTTATTGAGGCCGCGCTGGATTGCGTTTGTGGGGTCGTGATTGGGAGCGTATCCATGTCATCTCTCCTTAAAGGCGGATATCAAGACCAGACGCGGTGCTGGCAGGGCGTGCGTGGATCACCTCAGCTTCGACATCCTCAAGCTGAGCGCTGATGGCGGGAGAGGATTGGTGATCCGAGTCACCCTTCAAATCGCCCTCTCCCTCTGCGCCATCAGAGAAGGCAAAGGCCATCTCGTGAAAGCCGATTTGACCAAAGGCATCGCTGAGCTGCTCAATATGTCGGCGCATCAGATCAAGTGTCTCCGGTCGCTCTGCCGTTATCGAAAGCGTCACGATCCCGTCGGCGGTCGCGAGCACCATCCGCACCCGTCCCAATTCCTCGGGGCTTAGGGACAGCTCGGTCGGTCGATCGGTGCGCAGTGGAAAGGCATCGGCCATCTGCCGCGCGATTTGAAGCGCCGTATCCGCCCGCGCAGGCGCGCCCGTACTCAGGGTTGCACTGGTGTGCACTGCGGTACGGTTGTCAAGCGACGCCGCGCTAAACTCAGCAACGCGCGCCTCGGTATCAGCGCGCATATCAAGCTTAAGGGATTCGGCGGCGGTTTGAGCCTGGCCAGCTATTGGCTGTATTTGCTTTGCACCCCCGACCAAAGTGGGCGTTGGGGCGACCGGTCTAATCCTAATCTGCGTGTCCGGCGATGGGTCAGCCGCACGGTTCTCGCGGCGCGACAAGGCATAACGCGTGTCAAAATCCTGCGGGTTTTGCATAGCATGGGGGGCGGGCGCTTTGCCCTGCCCGACCTCTTCAATGGGCATACCCGAATTCAATATAGGATTGATCGGATTCTGCGGGGCCTCTCCCGCAGATGTCAAAGCCTCCGCCCCCTGTTTGACGAGCGCTTCTGAAGCATTCCGAGCCTGCTCGATCACAACCGGACGCTCCCCGGGTCCGGGCGCAAATGTTGGCGCAAGATCAGGGGATGCCGCAATTGGCAAGCGCGCCTGCTCGGCGCGATCCACCTCTGGCGTGCGCGTTTCTGACGATATCGCGACGCTTGGCTGCGCGGATGTCTTTTCTAAGAGTGTGTCCCCACGCCCAGGGGTTTGTTGGAGCTCAGATGAAGCCGAGCTTTTCGGTGCGATAGATGGCGGTGACTCGATTTGACGCGCTTTGCTCTCATTTCGCGCGTGCTCCGCGCCGCCATCTAGCTTCACCTGCTCCGGCACGGCATTGGGAATGCGATGCGATGAGTCGGTGCCTTTTCCGTCGCGAGCTGCAACAAATTTGTCGTCAGCTCCTGCGCCTTCAGCTTTGATCTCTGGCCTGATATGATCAGCCCTCGTCGCGTCTGCGGCAGGCTCAGGCTCACCCTCCCGGCGGTGCATTTGCCCATCGACAAGCGCCTCCATGGCTTTGGGGATCGCCCTAGCTCTTTCAAGTGGCTGCTGCCTAGGCGCATCGCCAAGGTCAACATGCGCAATGGGCACATCAACAAGAGCCAGTGCGGACTTCTCCCGCGGCTGGTCAAGATCCTCTGTTTCACGGGAAAGCAACGGTGCGCTGTCATCGGGAAGCGTTACAGCCAATTTCGGCACATCTACCTGTTCTAGACCTTCGCTATCGTTCTCTTGGGCAGTTTTTTGCGTGGCTTCTAATGTCTCTTCAGGCTCTGCTTCAGCGGTGTTTTGTTGATCAGGCTCAATGGCGCCTTGTTGACCGGCATCGGGGGGCGTCGCGTCGCCCTGGCGCACCGCATCAGCAAAGGTGCCCGGGGCTTCAGGAGCATCAATTTGTGAGGATGCAGTGCGCGCCAGCGGTGCAGCAGCAGGGCGTTCAACCGCCAAGAAAGAAAGAAGTTGCATACGAATCTCCGGGAATTCTTCCGCGATAGCGTCCTTTAAAACGCATCTATGGTTACCGATTCTTTACCGCTTTCGCACAGAATGACGGAAAATAACTCGAATTGGAGCGATCTTGATGATTCCCTCGATAACCAGCCTGCCGTCCCCGTCCCTGCCCAGTGGGCGAGAGGAGGCTCTTAAAGAAGTCGCGCAAAAGCTAGAAGCGACATTTTTATCGGAAATGTTGAAATCCGCAGGCTTTGGGCAAAGCCGCGAGGCCTTTGGCGGCGGCGCAGGAGAGGAACAATTCGCCTCGTTCTTGCTGCAAGCCCAGGCGGAAAAAATGGTGGAGGCTGGTGGGATTGGTCTCAGCGAATCGCTGTTTCAAGCGCTGAAGGATAAGCAAAATGACACCTGAACTTACCGAAGACACGATCATTGCCTTAGATGATCTGCTCGATGCAGAGCGGCGGGCTTTGCTTCTGGGTGATCTGGAAAAACTCTCGCGCCTTTTGGAGCAAAAGGAGGCGTTGATTGACGCGCTTAAGGATCATGAAATGTCCGAGGCGTCCCAGATCGAAACGCTGAGCGATAAAGTGAACCGGAATCAAGAGTTACTCAACACCGCATTGGACGGGATTCGCTCAGTCGCCCGCAGACTGGCGGCACTACGCCGCGTCCGCGCGTCTTTGGACACTTACGACGCGCAGGGCCGTAAGAAGGTGATCACGAACGATCCTGATCGTTCAGTGGAAAAACGCGCATAGTCGCGGGCCGTCTAATAGGTTGCCCGCACCGTGATCAAATATGCTTTGCTGCACGCGCCTTGATCAGCCGCCGGGATTGCTCGGCCGGATGAAAATCTTACACCTGAGAACCGTGTCAGATCCGAACGTCTGACACTACGGGATCTCTTAAAGCTATTGCATCTAGGTGCCTTCACTTGGCGCATGTTGACCAATGCAAGGGGGAAGCGGCCTCTTTGCCGGAGGTTGCAATTGCTTTGCACCAAGCTTGCACACAGACACTCCTTTGATAGCCCTCGCAGATTGACTCAAATCTGACCTATCCGCCGAGCTGAGCTTAGCACTCCTTTAGCACTTAGGGCGCAAAGATGCGGCCACAGTCCCAAAACGGGATGGCGCGGATATCGGCAGGTCGATGGTCGCGGCTGTCAGAAAGGCATCTTGGTCCGTCCCTTGGGGGGCGGGACGAAACATGGCGTGAACGCGCCACAGACAAGGAACAGATGCATGTCGAGCATACTTACGAACAATGGCGCAATGGTTGCGCTGCAGACACTCAAATCAATCAATATGAACCTGACCAAGACGCAGGAAGAGATTTCGACCGGTAAGTCGATCTCATCAGCCAAAGACAATTCGGCTGTTTGGGCGATCTCCAAGGTCATGGAATCCGATGTCAAAGGGTTTAAAGCGGTTTCAGAAAGCCTTGCTTTGGGATCAAGCACCGTCGCGGTTGCCAGAAACGCCTCTGAAACGGTCACAGATCTTTTGACCGAGATGAAAGGGCGCATTGTTGCGGCGCAAGAAGAGAACGTGGATCGTGACGCCATTCAGGCGGATATCGACGCGCTTGAGGCGCAAATCTCCTCGGTTGTCAGCGCGGCTCAGTTCAATGGTCAGAACCTGATTGATGGCGCAAGCGTTGCAGATATGCAGATCTTGTCTTCGCTTGACCGCGACTCGTCCGGGAATGTCACCGATGCGCAAATCTCGGTTGCACGTCAGAACCTTTCGGTGACAACACCGTCTGCCTCTCAGGTTTTCGGCACCACTGACCTGGCCAACTCCGGCGCTGCGGATGCCTATTTCCAAGGCACAGCGGGCTCGATTCATGATGACACCGCGTTTAACCCAGGCACCAACAACACCGACACAATCGCGAATAACGGCTCGCAAACCTTTACGATTGGATCGGTTGATGCAGGCATCAGCTATCAGATCGTGCTGGATGATTTGGCGGTCAATGTTGCTGGTGGCAGCGGTTCAGCGCAGGCACAGCGGACATTTGAATATGTCGCAAGTGCAACCGATGGTATCGAAGATGTGGCCCGCAACCTGACAACCCAGATCTCTGGCTTCTTTGGTGCGGCAACCGACTCGGCCAATGCCTATACTGTAACCCAAGGAACCGGTGCGAATACCAACCAGTTTACCATCACCAATGGTACGGGTTCGACCACCAACAACACGCTGAACGTCTATGTGCGTGTTCAGGATGGGGGCACCGCCGGCACAAGCGCAGCCTCGGGCGGACTGGGCGTGGTCAACACAATTGATGTGACCACAGATTCCGGTGCCAGCACGGCTCTTGGTCAAATCGATGATCTGATCCAGCAGTCTATCGACGCGGCTGCGGCCTTTGGTTCGGTGCAAAACCGTATCGAAACGCAGACGCAGTTTGTCTCCAAGCTGACAGACTCGCTCACCTCCGGCATTGGCTCGCTGGTGGATGCGGATATGGAAGAGGCATCGGCCCGCTTGCAAGCTCTGCAAACACAGCAGCAGCTTGGTATCCAAGCCTTGTCAATCGCCAACCAGGCGCCACAGTCCATCTTGGCGCTCTTCCGGTAATAGACACGAACACGGGGCGCCGGGTTGCCGGCGCCCTACCCTAAGCTTCTGACCATCGAGGATGTTGACGTGAACGCAAGCGCAGCGGCTATTCGCGGTTATGCCGAACATGCGGTGACCACCCGCAGCGACCGGAAGGTTGAATATGATGTGATCGCGCAGATTACGCATCGGATGAGAGATGCCGCCCGTTCTGCCAAATCGCGATTTCCGCAATTTGCCGAAGCTCTCTACGAAAATCAGCGGTTATGGACCGCGCTCGCCGTCGATCTGGCGGACCCGAAAAATGAGCTTCCCAATGAATTAAAGGCGCGTTTGCTCTATCTGGCCGAGTTTACCCGCCAGCACACGCACCGGATCTTGAGCGAGCATGCTTCGGTCATGCCCCTGCTTGAGATCAATGTCGCCGTTATGCGCGGCTTAAAATCAGAAGGTTCTGCATCATGAGCGGGCTGATCCTAAAACTGAACCCGCGCGAGCGCATCCTGATCAACGGCGCGGTGATCGAAAACGGAGACCGGCGCAGTCGGCTCGCCATCATCACCAAAGATGCAAATATCCTAAGGCTGAGGGACGCCATTCACCCAGACGAAGCGAAAACGCCCGTGCGGCGTGTCTGCTATGCTGTTCAGTTGATCCTTTCGGGAGATAGCGACGGCGAAGAGGCCAAGCATGGCTTACTGCGCCGCATCGAAGAGCTGAGCCAGATTTTCCGAGATTCGGACAGCCGTAGCTCGTTGAACCGGGCAACAGAGGCATTGATTGCCGGTGAAATTTATCAGTGTCTAAAGTCGCTCCGGCTGCTTATTCCGCGCGAAGACCGCCTTTTGGCCAGCCGAGCTTAGCATCAAATGTTTCAACCCGCGATCCCTCTGTCTGGCTTGGTTGGTTGGCGTTTTGTCCAAAGCACCTATACCGCGCAACGCACCGCGTTTGATGCCTCGCCGCAGCTCAAGCGAGAAACAGACTATTTTCGCGAAAAAATCGGGAGCATCACGAGCGCGCAGGACTTGGTAGCGGATCGGCAGTTGATGACGGTGACGCTCGGCGCGTTTGGCCTTCAGGACGACATCAACAATCGCTACTTCATTCAAAAAATGCTGGAAGAGGGCACAACAGCCCCCGACGCTCTGGCCAATCGTTTCACCGACACGCGCTATCGCGATATGTCAGAAGCTTTTGGTTTTGGCCCAACCGAGCTCACCCGCACAGGGTTTTCCGACTTCGCTGACACAATTGTCGAGAAGTATCTAACCAATAGCTTTGAAATCGCCGCCGGGAATGTCGATGAAACGATGCGCTTTGCGCTTTATGTTCAGCGCACCTTGCCAGAGGTTTCGGGCGAGGACGGCAGCGAGGCCCAAAAGTGGTTTACCATCATGGGACAAGCGCCGCTACGCGCCGTTTTTGAGACGGTTTTCAACCTGCCGCAATCCTTTGGTCAAACCGATATCGATCAGCAGCTCCGGGTCTTTCAAGCGCGGTCTCAATCCGAATTTGGCAGCTCAGATCCCGCCCAGTTCTTGGACAGCGAAAAGCTAGATGATCTCGTGACAAAATATGTCGCGCGGGCTCAGATCAGTCAGTTCCAAGCTTCGGTCTCTTCGCAAACCATCGCGCTGCAACTGCTGGGCGGATAGGCGCAGGCTGGGCATCGCTCGGGACGCGTTGCTCTTTGCCCGTGGCGTCGGTGTAGTATCCGCCCCGCCGCGCTACGATGCTGTCACCCAGCGTTTGCCCGCCTAGTTTCATGATGCATTAATCTGGCGCCACTGGTGCAAAATCCGCAATATATCAGAGTGAACCGCCCCTTGTTAGCCGGAGCCCCAGAAGTAAGGATACTGGTTCATGT
>CAYWNJ010000080.1:0-8207 GCA_964459535.1 uncultured Rhodobacterales bacterium | reverse complement strand
CAGCCCGTTAAGGCAGACCGCCATGGCAAAGGCCCCGGCTTGCGCATCACTGACCTGCCCATCCGAGAGCCCTTGCGCGAACCAGGCGAGCGCCGCCCGCCCTGGGCTTTGGCGCTGGCGCAGCTTTGCGATAATGTCCCGCGCGCTGTGCTCGGTCATTCCATATGCTCCGCCCCAAAGGCACCGGGCAAAAGCTCGGCCAGGGTCATGCGCTGCTCGGCCCCGTCAACGGTGGCCATGGTCACAGGCACGTCGCCCGCCCCAAATTCTGCAAGCTTTTGACGGCAGCCGCCGCAGGGGGTGACGGGGCTTGCCCCTCCGGCAACGACATAGACCTCGGCCACAACCCGCGCGCCCGCAGCAGCCATCGCGGCAAGCGCGCCCGCCTCGGCGCAAGTGCCTTCGGGATAGGCAATATTCTCGACATTGCAGCCAACAAAAACCTGCCCATCGGCTGTGCGCAGCGCCGCACCTACCTGAAAATCCGAGTAAGGCGCGTAGGCATTCTTGCGCACATCCAGCGCCGCCTCTCTAAGATCCATCACCATCCCTTTCCTTGTAAAGCGGGCCCCGGCCCGCCTTGCGCGTCATATCGTAAGTAGCCGAGACTATCTGGGATCAAAACCGCGTTCCTGTCTATGGAAGCGTGACCTGCAAAAGTTCAAGATCCGCGCTGCGATCCGCATAGGCCACCGGTAGCCCGGGCGGGATCACAAACGCATCCCCGGCAGAGACGTCCTGAGCCATGCCCGCCTCTAGCCGCATCTGCCCGCTTAGGACAAAGGTAAAGTGGATATTCTGCGAATGGGTGAACGTGCCCCCTGCCCCGCTCCGCCGCAAAACACGCACATCCGCCACGCCCTTGGTATTCTCAGCAATGCCCGTATCGCGCGCCTCAAAGCCGGGGATATCGGCGGGGGCCCATGCCGCGCCCTCAGGCCGGGCATGGACAAAGCGCTGCCCCTCCCAGCGCCGATCTGGGCTAAGCTGCGCGGTGGGCAGCTCTGTCTCGTGATCAATTGTGGTGAGGTGCTCGGCAGGCACGCCAATCTCGATCACCTCCAGATCATCGCCCGAGTGGAGCACGCGATGCCGGATTTCAGGCGGTTGGATCACGCAGGCACCGGGCGTAAGGCGAAAGGGCGGGCCTTGGTCCTCATAGACGAGCTCAACCCACCCGCGATAACAAAAGATCAGCTGAAACCCGACCGAGTGGTAATGCACCATATCCGGCACCGGCCCTGCGCCGGGGATGCGAATATGGCTGGCGATGATGGAGCCGCCAAGCCTGCCCGGTATCAAATCGCGATATTCCATTCCCGCGCGCCCCACGACCCAAGGCGCGGCATCTGACAAACGCCGCACGATAAATTCCGCTTGCGGTTTTGGCGTGATCACCGGCGGGGCCAGGGGCGCGATATCAACCCGCGTTCCGCCGGGGCTGAAAATTTGCGTTGCCCCGCCTGCGATAAGCACCGGATCATCGGCGCGCACCCGCAAATGACCCGCCGCCGCGCCGCGCACCAGCCGCAGGCGTGTGCCCAGGCCCGAGAACACCGCTTCGGCGGGATCATCGGCGGGAAATATCTCATCCATGCGCAGGCCCAGCGTCTCGGTAAAAAAGCCGATATCCGCGCTCAAATCTGATGTGCCAAGCATAACCTCAGCCCGAATATTCTGCATAGGCGACCTTTCTCATGAACGCGCTTGACCATGCCCCAAAAGCGCCGGGCTTTGCAATTACGGGATGCGCCGGGCGGGTGCGATAGAGCCTTCTCAACCGCAGGTGACAGAAAGTCATTTGGCCCGGCCCTTGGAATAGGCTATCGCGGAGAGCAGCGATAACCTCAGGATGGCCTATGTCCGACTCACCGACCTTGCGCGATGCCGCGCTTTACTATCACCGCTTCCCGAAACCCGGAAAGCTGGAGATCCGCGCAACCAAGCCTTTGGCCACAGGTCATGACCTTGCTCGCGCCTATTCGCCCGGCGTTGCGGAGGCGTGTTTGGAGATCAAGGCCGACCCGGACACAGCCCGAGACTACACCGCACGCGGCAACCTGGTTGCGGTGATTTCAAACGGTTCGGCGGTGCTGGGCCTGGGCAATATCGGCGCGCTGGCCTCCAAGCCGGTGATGGAAGGCAAGGCTGTCCTCTTCAAAAAATTCGCGGGCATCGACTGTTTTGATATCGAGATTGACGAGGCTGATCCCGAAAAGCTGGCCGAGATTGTCTGTGCGCTAGAGCCCTCCTTTGGCGCGATCAACCTGGAGGATCTCAAAGCGCCCGATTGCTTTGTCGTCGAGCGCATTTGCCGCGAGCGGATGAACATCCCGGTTTTCCATGACGACCAGCATGGCACCGCAATCGTGGTCGGTGCCGCTGCCAAAAACGCGCTGCACATCGCGGGCAAGCGCTTTGACGAGATTAAAATCGTCTCGACCGGGGGCGGGGCTGCTGGGATTGCCTGTTTGAATATGCTGCTCAAACTGGGCGTTCGGCGCGAGAATGTCTGGCTCTGCGATATTCATGGCTTGGTCTATGAGGGGCGCGAGATTGATATGAACCCGGCCAAGGCGGCCTTCGCCCAAAAGACTGATCTGCGCAGCCTTGATGAGGTGATTGGCGGCGCGGACCTTTTCCTAGGGCTATCCGGTCCAGGCGTGCTGAGCGAGGCGCATGTGCGGCAAATGACAACGCGGCCCATCATCTTTGCTCTGGCGAACCCAACCCCCGAAATCCTGCCAGAACTGGCGCGGAACGCAGCGCCTGACGCCATCATCGCGACCGGGCGCAGTGATTTTCCGAACCAAGTCAACAACGTCCTCTGTTTTCCCTTCATCTTCCGCGGGGCCCTGGATGTCGGAGCGACAACAATCAATGACGAAATGCAACTGGCGTGTATTGACGGGATTGCCACGCTTGCACGGGCCACAACCAGTGCCGAGGCAGCGGCAGCTTATCAGGGCGAGCAACTGACCTTTGGGCCGGACTACCTGATCCCCAAACCCTTTGATCCGCGCCTTGTCAGCGTGGTGTCGAGCGCTGTGGCCGAGGCCGCAATGAAAAGCGGTGTCGCCGCGCGCCCCTTAGAAGACCTAGAGGCGTATCAGCGCAAGCTTGACGGCTCGGTTTACCGATCAGCGCTGCTCATGCGTCCTGTCTTTGAGGCCGCGCGGTCCGATAGCAGGCGCATCGTCTTTGCCGAGGGCGAGGATGAGCGCGTCCTACGCACCGCCCAAGCGATGATCGAAGAGACCATTGAGCGCCCCATTCTGATCGGACGCCCCGAGGTAATCGAGGCGCGGATCCAGAAAGCTGGGCTTAAGATCGCACTCGGAGAGCAGGTTGATCTGGTCAATCCCGAGAATGACCCGCGCTATCGCGATTATTGGGGCACCTATCACGAGCTTATGTGTCGGCGCGGTGTCACCCCGGACCTTGCCCGCGCGATTATGCGCACGAATACCACCGCGATTGGGGCCGTTATGGTGCATCGCGGTGAGGCAGATAGCCTCATTTGCGGCACGTTCGGTGAATTTCGGTGGCATCTCAACTATGTCCAGCAGGTCCTCGGGACCAAAGATCTGCACCCGGTTGGCTCGCTCAGCTTGATGATCCTTGAGGATGGCCCGCTCTTTATCGCGGACACGCAGGTGCATACCAAGCCAGGACCAGAAGAGCTTGCCGAGATTGTCGTCGGTGCTGCGCGGCACATGCGCCGGTTTGGCATTGAGCCGCGCATTGCGCTCTGCTCGCAATCCCAATTTGGCAATATCAGCGGGGGCTCCGGGGCACGGATGCGCGCCGCGCTTGAGATCCTCGACAGCGCGCCACAAGATTTCATCTATGAAGGGGAGATGAATATCGACGCAGCGCTTGATCCTGAACTGCGCCACCGTCTCTTGCCCGGTGGACGCATGGAGGGCGCCGCAAATGGGTTGGTTTTTGCACATGGGGATGCGGCTTCGGGTGTGCGTAATATCCTGAAAATGAAGGGCGGCGGGCTTGAGGTCGGGCCGATCCTTATGGGCATGGGCAACCGCGCCCATATCGTTAGCCCCGCCATTACCGCGCGCGGCCTGCTCAATATGTCCGCCATCGCTGGCACGCCCGTGGCGCATTATGGCTAAGATCGCAGGCAAAGCCCGCCCACCGGGCCCCAAACTATAACCTAAGGGCCAATTTTGACGGGCAATATGACTGTATCTGGAGGCGTGCCCCTGCAAGTGGTTCCCCAACTGAGCTAGGCTTTGTCTGGCAATTGGAGGACCAGCGATGGTGAGAAAAGAAGAAAGCCCGAGAAGCTTCCTCCCGAAGCTTCGGTAAGTTGAAATTTCGCAGCGCCGCACTGCGACGGCTGCCGAAGCTTTGCGCTAAACCAGCGTAATGCAGCGGGCGCAATTGATCTGCGTGAATGAGCTAGAGAATTGGAGCCGGTTAGGACTGGCCCAAAACCCCCGCGCCTGCGTCAGCTGCGCGAAATTGCGTGCCAGCGGATTGCACTGGTGTGCCGCGCCGGGGCGCGATGCAGAACCGGATCAAATTCTCTTGTCAGGCATTCAACTCATCGCGCTGCACCAAGTCTGCACAAAGTGACCTTACAATCTAAGAAACTCACCGATATCAGCTGCAACTTTGCCGGCCATACCCACGCCTGAGAATGACACAAACGGCAGAGGACGACATGGCTCATCAATTGGTTATCAATGGGGTGCCGGAGGGCATCAGGCTGGACGCATGGTGGTTGGCGGCTGAGGCGGTTCAAGCAGAGGCCCCACAACGCCCGACAGATGCTACGGGCAAAAAGACCAGACGCAGAGGCTCTTTCCTGGTTCTCAGTGCAGACCTACTCTTCTGGGATCATGATCTTGGGGTCTCCGTCGCGATCTTCACGCTCGCTTTATCCGCTGCCATTTTGGCAATGAGGGAAAACCCCACGACGCGCAAGCAATGGCTTATTTGGTCCAGTATTCAGGTGACCTGCAATCTGCCGGTTATCGAATTTGTCCAACCTTTATCGCTGATGTTCAGCTTTCTTGGGCTGACAGCCCTCACGGCTTGGGTCGCTTATGGCCGCATTGTCGGGGTGTGGCAGGCGCTTTGGTTGATGCTGCGCGCGTCAACGATTGGCGCGGTGCAGTTGCCGGTTATGGTTGCAGAAGATATTGCAGAGGTAAGACCGGGAGCCAAGTTCAAACGCCACGCCCTCGCGCTGGTCCTACCGGCAGCGGTTGGGCTGGTGTTTCTGGTGCTGATGACATCTGCGAACCCGATCCTTGAGCAGATGATAGAGAGCTTGGCCTCCCTAGAATTCTTGACACCAGATCGGATCATTCGGCTCTTCTTCTGGTGCTTCGCGGTATCCTTCCTATGGCCCTACCTCAACCTGCGCGACGCTTGGATCGGGCAAGGCGCGCCGGGCGGCGAAATCAAGAAGCGGAGCACGCCGAGGTTCGATAGCATTTTCAACCCGGCATCGGTTCGAAACTCATTGATCCTGTTCAACGCAATGTTCTTGGTTCAAACGGTGCTGGATATCGGCGTTCTCTCCGGCGGCGCCGCGCTGCCAGAGGGGATGACCTACGCCCAATATGCGCATCGTGGTGCCTACCCGCTGGCCATGACTGCCCTGCTTGCGGGCGCATTCGCCATCGCGTCGCATAAGCTGATCGGGAACACCGTGATCCTGCGCGCTTTACTTTACCTGTGGCTGGCGCAAACAATGTTCTTGGTGTTGACTGCGGCATTTCGGCTAGGCCTCTATGTCGAGATCTACGCCTTGACGTACCTCAGAGTGCGCGCGTTCATTTGGATGGGGTTGGTCTTTATCGGGCTGGTTCTGATCGTGATCAAGATCAACAGGGATTTGAGCATTGGCTGGCTTGTCCGGTCGAACCTAATCTCGCTTGGCCTTACCCTATACACCTGCTGTTTCGTGAACTTTGCCTATCTCATTGCGGACTATAACCAGTCGCGTTGGAGCGAAAATGGGCGGTTTGATAGCGGCTATTTGTGTCGGCTGGGCGAACAAGCTTTGCCCGTGGCGCTTGAGATCGAGCAACAACAGCAACGGCGGGTCTGTAGCGATTATTTTTGGCTTAGTGTCGACCCGATAACGGACTGGCAGGAATGGGGGTTTCGCAGATGGCGGTTAGGGGTCTATCTTGGCTCTCATAGTTAAGAGCCAAGATCGCCATGCCGTCCAAAATCCTGGTTATAGACGACGACCCCAATATCCGCGACGTCATTGGGTTTGCGCTGGACAAGGCTGGCTACGATATTGGGATCGCTGCGGATGGGGCTTCGGGTTTGCGGCACGCCTTGCAAACCTCCTATGACTTGATCGTTCTGGACATTGGGTTGCCCGAAATGGATGGTTTGGAGGTTTGCAGGGAAGTGAGAAAGACCTCCGACATCCCCATCTTGTTCCTAACGGCTCGGAGCGAGGAAATTAACCGCGTTCTGGGCCTCGAAATTGGCGGCGACGATTATGTGACCAAGCCGTTTAGCCCAAGAGAGCTTGTCGCTCGGATCAAAGCCATCTTGAAACGCGCGAAGAGCCCGCAAGTGGAGGGGCAACCCTCTCAACCTCTTCGCCATGGCAAAGTAGAGCTAGACCCGGCGCGCCATTCTTGCACGTATCGCGGGCAAGAGGTTGCGTTGACAGCGTCGGAATTCTCACTGCTCCGACATCTTATAGGGCGGCCCCAGGTCGTGCTGTCACGGCAGTCTCTCATTGATGCCGTTTATGGTCATAACCTTCATGTCTCGGATCGAACCGTGGACAGCCACATTCGCAATATTCGCCGAAAACTCGCGGATGTCGGATGTAGGGAAAGCATTGTCACCGTGCATGGGGTGGGCCTGCGGACGGGGTCGTGTCAGTAGGGCGCGGGCGCAAATGGCGGCCCCGGTTATGGCTTGTGGTTGTCCTCGTCTTAGGGCTGGTTTTGTGCCTGCCGTTTGCGGGTTTGTTGCTTTTTAAATTCTATGCAAATCAACTTGTGCAACAAGCAGAGGAAAGCTTGCTTTCGCAGGCCGCCATCCTCTCGGCGCTTTACGCAGGCGCTTATGCCGAGGCGTCTGGTCTTGGGAACGACTTGGAAATCCCAGAGCAACTCTCGCCTGTCTTTCCCACACTCTCGCTGAATGAGGGGGCGATCCTGCCGCCGCGCCCTGATGCCACCGAAAGCACCGTTGCTCCTGCGGCTCTTTACCAAACCATCGGTCCGCGACTTTCACAAATCGCAGAATTGTCCCAGATTGCAACGCTCGCCGGATATAGGCTTGTTGATCCTGCGGGCAATGTGATTGGGGGCAGTGCAGAGGTCGGCCTGTCGCTGCGCAATGTGGACGAGATCGCCAGAGCCTTGCAAGGTGAAACCGTTTCTGTCGCCCGGCTCCGCATTCGACAAGAGCCAGAGCCCTTTCTCTACGACTTTAGCCGCGGCACCCGTGTCCGCGTGTTCGTGGCATTGCCAACCAAGTTCAAGGGCGAGATCATTGGTGCCGTCTATGTCAGCCGCACACCAAATCACATTTTTCGCTTCCTCTACGGCGAACGCCTCAACCTCGCGCGGGCCGGACTATTTGTGATCTTAGCGACCGGCTTGATTGGTTTTGTGTTCTGGCGCTTTATCACCCGCCCGATCCATGCCTTGATCCGCCAAACGAACGCATCGGCGCATCAAAGATGGGAATGGCGCGCCATTGATCATCTGGGCACAAGGGAAATCGAAAACCTCAGCAAGAGTTTCCAAGACCTGACCGAACGCTTGCAAGCCCAACAGGACGCGCTGAGATCCTACACCGCTCATGTAACCCACGAACTCAAATCCCCGCTCACCGCGACCAAGGGCGCAGCTGAACTGCTTCGCGAGGCCGATATGACCGAGGCGCAGCGGCTCAAGTTCCTCGACAATATCGACCGCGACATCGCGCGCATGGAAGACCTTTTGCACAACATGAGAGCCTTTAGTCTTGCAGATCAGGTGTTGAACCGCGGTCAAACTGGTTTGCTTGAGATCCTTGACGACATAAGGGCGGTTGATGGCAGCCTGAACATCAAGATCGGTAGAAATGACGGCCCTTTGCCACTCGGCAAAGAAGCCATGATGATTATTCTGACGCACTTGACCCAGAATGCGGCGGAGCATGCAGCGACAGAAGTCACCTTGGAATGTGTCAGAGATCACGCTGAGACT
>CAYWNJ010000079.1:0-8244 GCA_964459535.1 uncultured Rhodobacterales bacterium | reverse complement strand
CGAGCGCGGCTCCCAGCTCTCGGGCGGGCAGCGTCAGCGCATCGCCATCGCCCGCGCCATGGTGCTTCGGCCCAAACTAATCGTACTGGACGAGCCGACCTCGGCCCTCGACATGACCGTACAAGTGCAGATCGTTGACCTCCTACGCGAGCTTCAGGAAAAATATGGGCTGGCATTTTTGTTTATCAGTCACGATCTCAAAGTCGTGCGCGCGATGTCGCACAAAGTCATGGTCATGCAGAATGGCGATGTGATCGAAGCGGGCCAAGCCGATACGCTCTTTGAAACCCCCAAGTCAGCTTACACACGCAATCTATTGAAGGCGGCGCAGTAGAGTCTGAGCTCTCGAAAAGTCCGCGCACCATGCGCTTTAGCGTGTAAAATTTTGGAAAGAAACCGTTTCTCAGAGCGCAAAACTCCATCCATAGGGAATTCTGGTCCAGGCTCACGCTCCAGAATCCGCCCATTGATAAAGTCAAACCGATACCAAGGAAAATCGTGAAGCTCCGTCTTTTGATCCCATAGTTTGATGGTTTGATCTTTTCGTTGGCATGGAAGGAAGCACTATGGGGCAAATTCGTCATGGTAGTGCCTCGATAACGCACGCCTTACGAACACATCTGCATGATCTGGACTTCAGAGCCAGACAGTTTCATTGTTGACCCGATCCACAACATGCCCGGACCGAACATCCAAGCCGGGAGCGCGGATTGAACTAATCTCAGCCTGTGCTTAAGTAGCGGCTCGTTTCTTGCATGCCGAACAATCTCCTTTTTCTTCCCGCCAAAACTCCAGAGAGCCATTGTCGCAAATAAAATGTCCGCCTCTAACTTCGAGTTAGCAGATTCAGAGATTGAGCCCTCTCAGGACAGAAATGAATTCAAGGGCTTATACGTTCGTTCCTCTCGCATCTTTTTCCCGCTCAGTGCTTAGTGGACAGTTAAGGGGCCAGACAGCGCGTGCCCTTCCCCTCCGAACTGGTCCAATAAATAAGCCGCGAGATAGGGGGACGAGATACGCGCAATCGATAAACAATAGACAGGTCAAGTTCTTATCGACTACGTTCCTACTCGAGTAGAGAGCAGATGAAATTTCATAAGCTTCGCTCTTCTACTCAAAATGAAGCGTCGCTCTAATGAAAATTCGGCGCGTATGGGAGGAAAAAAATGAATCGATTGCTTGGGACATCCCTTGTCTCCATGTTTCTTGCGGCAGGAAGCGCCGCTGCTGCGTTTGAATGCAAACGCGCCGAAGCGTCCTTTGATAAACCCGGTGGGTTTCCAGAACGCGCATTGACCATGATCGTGCCTTACGGCCCGGCGGGCGGATCCGGCCAAGTTGCGGCCGCAATGGCTGAAGCTGTGACCGAGTTGACGGGCATTCCGATCAACCGCGACCACAAGCCAGGTGGGTCGGGCACCGTCGGTATGACGGCCTACATGGCGGCCCCTGCGGATGGCTACAATGTGCTTGAACACATCGACGATGCGTCCTCGGCCCATGCGCTGGACAGTTCCGTGCCGAACCCGGCTTCTGATTTGATCCCGTTGGTCACCAGCCAAGTGACCTTCAGCCAGATCTATATCCGCACGAATGAGACACGCTACACCGATTGGCCGTCTTTCGTTGAGTGGGTAAAAGCCCAGGACGGCAAAGCGACAATCGCCAACGTGTCCAAAGAAGGTTCGATGGAACGTGTGACAATGCGCTTCATCACCGATGCGACGGGAATGTCGATCCAGCAGATCTCGTTCGACAAGGGCGCCCCACGTTATGGCGCGTTGCTGGGCGGGCAGGTTGACGCGTTGTTTGAACAACCCGGCGACGTACGCAACTTCCTGGATGCAAACCAGTTCAAACCGATCCTGACCATCTTTGATGATCGTCCCGGTGCGTTTGCCGACACACCGACGCATCGCGAAATGGGCATGGATTTCGATCCGCTGCTGCGCTTCCGTGGCTTCTATGTGCACGCAGACGCACCTGCAGATCGCGTGGAATGGCTGCAATGGGCATTCCAGCGTGGATATTGCGAAGACAGCTATCAAGCCTTCAATGAAAGCAAATTCATGACGGTCATCGATAGCTATCGCGACACAGAAGGTTCCAAGGAACTGATCATGCGGTCGATCGACCAATATCGCGACGTCTACACGGCCATGGGTCTCGACGTAAAATAAGCCCGATCACCTGGGCGATGCGCGGCGCATAACCAGCGCCGCGCGTTTTTACGAGCAGTATGGAGGGGCAAACCTTGGGACGTTTAAAACGTACTCATTTGGTCGAGGCACTGATTTTCTTGCTGATTGTCGCGGTGTTTTACGCGTTCTCATTCGAATTCAATCAGCCCATCGAAATCTATCGCTTTGGCGCGACGGCTTGGCCGCGGGTGGTCATTGGGCTGCTATTGATCGCGACACTGGGAAACGTTTTGTACCAATACCGGCATGGCTCGGCCTCGCAAGGCACCATTGGTCAAAGCGACGACGCGGCGGATTATAGCGAGCCTGGAACGATCCCGCGCATGATCGCGGTTCTGCTGACGCCGTTTGTGTTTGCCTGGCTTCTCAAACCCGTGGGTATCTACTTTAGCGCGCCGTTTTTCATCGCCGCCATCATTTGGCTCTTTGGTGAGCGTCGCTGGAAGGCGATCTTGCTGATGACAGCGCTGATTTACTTCATCTTCATCGGGCTCTTTCTGGTGATCCTTAACGCGCCATTGCCACAGGGCAATACGTCACCATTCTATGATTTCAGTGCCTGGATCCTGACACTGAACGCCAAACTTCAAGGGCTCTGACACGACCATGATCGACAATTTTCTCGCCGGTTCTGCAGCCCTTTTTGGGGATCCTTTCACCATCGGTATTTTCATTTTTGGTGTGATCGGCGGCATGCTGTTCGGGGCGATCCCGGGTGTCAGCATGTTGACCCTTGCCGCGATCCTATTGCCGTTCACAGCCAGCCTTGAACCAGCCCAAGGTGTGATGCTGTTTGCCGTGATCTACTGCACGGGCACCTATGGCGGTGCGATCACAGCCATCCTGTTTAATATCCCCGGCGCGCCCGAGAATGCACCAACGGCATTTGACGGCTATCCGATGACCCAAAACGGCGAATCCGGTAAAGCCGTCGGGGCCGCCGTTCTGTGCTCGGCCATCGGTGGCGTCGCGTCGGCGCTTATCATGATGGCCGCGACCGAGCCTCTGGCAAACTGGGCCATTCGCAATATTGGCCCACCCGAGATTTTTGCACTTGTGTTCTTTGGCCTTGCGGTCGCGTCATCTGTAGGCGCGCGTACCATCTGGAAAGGCTGGATGTCCGTACTCATCGGCCTGCTGATCGCAACCATTGGGCAAGACCCGGTGGGCGGGATTAACCGCTACAACTTTGGCCTCACAGACCTCGCCGCAGGTATCGCTTTTGTACCCGCCATTCTTGGCTTCTTTGCTGTGTCTGAAATTTTCGTACAGGCGGAAAAGAAAGCCAGTGGCAAATACAAAGCCCCCAAGGTCAGCATGACATTCCCCAGCTGGCTTGAACTCTGGATGCACAAGATCGCCGTGCTGCGTTCCATTCTGGTGGGCTTTTTCTGCGGTATTCTTCCCGGCATCGGCGCGACGCTTGCCGCGTTCATGAGCTACGGCGAGGCCGTGCGCTGGTCTAAGAACCGCGATGAATTTGGCAAGGGCAAGCTCGAAGGTGTGATCTCGGCCGAAACTGCCAACAACGCGGCAACTGGCGCTGCGATGATCCCGCTCTTGGCCCTTGGCCTGCCGGGGGGCGCGTTGACCGCGATGATGGTGGCCGTGTTCCAAATGCACGATCTGCAGCCCGGCCCGCTGGTCTTTATGCTCTCGCCCGATCTGATCTGGATCGTCTTTGCCGCGATGTTCTATGCAAACCTATCAATCCTGATCATCGGGCTCGTCGAGACGAAAACCATCCTCAACTTGCTGAAGATCCCATTCCAGTTCCTTGCACCGCTGATCCTCATGCTTGCGACCGTCGGGGCCTATATCAGCCGCGGTTTGGTTCTGGACGTCATGGTTATGTTCCTGGCCGGTATCATCGGATACCTGCTGCGGCGCTCTGGGTTCTCGATTCCGGGTATCGTACTCGGCCTGATCCTGGGCAAGATCGGCGAACAGAACTTTGCGCAAGGCATGCAGATGGTCCACTACGATCTGGGCACCTATTTCTCGCGCCCGATCTGCGCCGTTCTCATTGTGTTGGGCACGCTCACGTTGCTTTCCAGCGTCTATCGCGCCTTTGCAACGTCGAACAAGTCTGTGTAAAGCCCATCCGAGAGGTCAAGAAGGACCGGATATGAGCGAAGATAGTATCAAGATCATCGTCGAGCGGGCGCGCGCTGCACAAGCCGCGTATGAGACCAAAGGCTCGCAAGAGCGCTATGACCGCGCGGCGCAAGCCGTCGCTTGGGCGATCATGGAGCCGTCGCGCAACCGCACGCTAGCCGAACTGGCGGTCGAGACGACGGGTCTTGGCAATGTGCCCGACAAGATCACCAAGAACCATCGCAAGACGCTGGGTCTGATGCGGGACATAAAGGATGCAGTGACCTTTGGCGTGATGTCGGATGATCCAGCCACTGGCATCACAGAAATCGCGCGCGCTAAGGGCGTTATCGGGGCTATTGTGCCCTCCACCAACCCTGCAGCGACGCCTGCCAATAATATCATCAATGCGCTCAAATGCGGCAATTCCATCGTTGTGGCCCCATCGCCCAAAGGCGTGGCCAGCTGCGAGACACTGATCGGCTATATCCATGATGAGTTTGCCAAAATCGGGGAAGACCCGGATCTGGTGCAGATGGTCCCCGCACCGGGATCCAAGGAAAAGACCCAAAGCCTGATGGCAACCTGCGACATGATCGTTGCCACAGGCAGTCAAAACAACGTGCACCGCGCACAGACCGCAGGCACCCCTGCTGTCGCCGTTGGAGCGGGCAACGTCACCGTGATTGTTGACGAAACAGCCGACCTGGCCGACGCAGCGGAGAAAATCCGCGCCTCCAAATGCTTTGACAACGCAACATCCTGCAGCTCCGAAAACGCCGTTGTGGTCGTTGACGCGGTCTATGACGCCTTCGTTTTAGCAATGGCCGAGGCTGGGGGCGCATTGGTCGAAGACGAAGAAAGTATCGTCGCCAAGCTTTGGCCGGATGGGCACCTCAATCGCTCCGTCATCGCGCAAGATGCCGACAAGATGATTGCAGCGCTGGGTCTCGACGTCCCCGAGGGGACCGACTACATCGCTGTCCCCACCTCGGGAATTGGCCCGGATCATCCGCTGTCAGGTGAAAAACTCAGCCGTGTTCTAGCCCTTTATCGCGCGCCCGATTTTGACGCGGCCGTGCAAACCACCCGCGACATCCAACTGTTTCAAGGCGCGGGACATTCCGTCGGATTGCATTCAGCAAACCCGGACCGTCCCATGGTGCTGGCCAGCGCAATTCCAACCAGCCGCGTGATCGTCAATCAGGCCCATACCTTCGCAACGGGTGGTTCCTTCACCAATGGCATGCCGTTTTCGCTCTCCATGGGCTGCGGCACGTGGGGGGGCAATTCGGTCAACGACAACGTCAATTACCGCCACTTCCTGCAATCGACCAAGATCATCCGTGAAATTCCCGCGCGTGAGCCCAGCCTCGATGCCATCTTCGCCGATTACTGGCGCGCAGCGGGCCGATGAAGTTCGACCCTCAATCGCCGCCCAAGGGCACGCTTCGGGATTGGCTGGATGCGCGCGCCGACGCGGGTGGCACGGCGTTTGTGTTTCCGGAAACCGGCGCGCAGCTCACTTGGGCGGACCTGCGCGCGCACGCCGCTGCGGTCGCAGCCGACCTGACCGCGCAAGGTATCGCCAAAGGTGAAAGCGTTGCCGTAATGCACCCCAATGGGCGTGAAGGGGTTAAAGCCCTTTATGCCAGCCTCTATGGCGGCTTCCGGGTCACCATGCTCAACCTCGCCGCCGGGCCTGACGCGCTGGGGTATGCAATGGAACATTCTGAAGCGCGCGTCGCCTTTGTGCATGACGATCAGCTTGAGGCCTTCGACGCGGTGCGCCCCGAAGTGCTGAAACTCTACACGCCCAGCGATGCAAGCGCACCCTTGCACGACGTTCTTGCAAGTGACGATGCCTTGCTGATGTATACCTCGGGCACCACAGGCCGTCCTAAAGGCGTTGTGCATACACAATCCAGCCTGCTCGCAGGGGGTTGGACCGTCGCATCTGCCCAGGAACTGACCCCGGATGATCGCGGCATGGGGGTCCTTCCCTTCTACCACATCAACGGTCTATGTGTTTCGGTCATGGGTAGCCTCGTCTCAGGGGGATCACTCGCCATGGTCTCGCGCTTTTCGGCCAGCCGGTTCTGGCAAGAGGTCGAAGATGGTGGCGTAACTTGGTTTTCGGTCGTACCAACCATCATCAGTCATCTTCTGCATGGCAAGGCCGAACCTGGACCAGCCTCTAAAGCGCGGCTGCGCTTTGCGCGTTCGGCGTCTTCGGCGCTGGCGGTCGAAACCCAGCGCGCGTTTCAGGACAGGTTTGGGTTGTCGATTGTGGAATCTTTGGGCCTGACCGAAACGGCGGCCCAATGTCTGGTCAATCCGCGCGACCCGGCGCGCCACAAGATCGGCTCGGCGGGTATGGCAATCAGCAATGAAGCCCGCATCGCGGATGATTCCGGTACAGAATGCGCGCGCGGGATCGAAGGCGAAATCCAGATCCGCGGCCCCAATGTGATGAAGGAATATCTCAAGAATCCCGAGGCGACGGCGGCGACTTTTCACGGCGACTGGCTGCGCACCGGAGATCTAGGGCGCATGGATGATGAAGGCTACGTCTTTGTCACGGGTCGCCTGAAAGAACTGATCATCAAGGGTGGCGAAAACATTGCCCCGCGTGAGATCGACGAAGCGCTTTACGAGCACCCCGATGTCGTCGAAGCCGCCGCATTTGCACGGCCCTGTGACCGCTATGGTGAGCGTGTCGAGGCGGCGGTTCGATTGAGCGAGACATCCAATGCTACAGCTGACGAACTCCGCGCACTTTGCGAAGCGCGGGTTGGCCCCTTCAAGGCCCCGGACATGGTGCATATCATGGACGCGTTGCCCAAAGGCCCATCCGGGAAAATCCAGCGGCTGTATTTGAACAAGATGCTTTATGGCACGTAACCGGCGCCCGTCCTGTTTATGCACCAAGGCCAGCTAACAGCCGCGCTGCTGCTTTGTTGACGCCAGCGTGACGTGTTTGCATCCTATAGCGTTTCGCCTTGAACGTATCCGTCCGGTTTGGCAACTCTGACGTGGGAGCGCGCGCGCTGATAGTGTCCACCATTGATAGTGGACATCTTGAGGTATTCCATGGCGGGCAAAGGGACCATCGAACGCATTGCGGAGTTGTATGCCGTCGAAAAGGTGGCCCGAAGCAAACCAGCCTCTGAACGTGCAGCCCTGCGCCAAGAACACGCCAAACCCATCTTCGACACGCCGGAGACATGGCTGTCCGCACAACTTCCCAAAATCTCGGGTAAATCCAAGCTGGCCGAGGCCATCCGTTACGCCTTGGGCCGCTTCCCCAAGGCCCACCTTTACCTAAGCAATGGCCAACTGGAGAGAAATAACAACATCTGCGAACGCTCCATTCGACCCGTCGCCCTGGGGCGCAAAAACTACCTCTTTATGGGGTCGGTCGGCGGCGGCAAAGCCGCGGCCATTGCCTACACCCTGATCGAGACCGCCAAGATGAACGAGATCGATCCCGAGGCATGGCCTGCATGGGTTTTGGAGCGCCTGCCAGATCACAAGGTCAATCGCATTGATCATCTGATGCCATAGCGATACAGGAAATAGAATGAGGCCATTGATCAAAGCCTTGGCGACAATACCGTTGTTGATCGCCACCGCCGCGCTTCCGCAGTCCCGCGAGTTCAACGGGGAATGGTTAGCAAGCACAATTGTCTCTACGGGTGTTGTCGGGGATAGCTATTGCAAACGTGTGTCCCCTTTGAGCGGCACCACTATCCAGATTGATGGATCGCAAATACGGTTCGCGACAGGTGAAGCATGTGCACTGCTAGACCCGCGCCATGAGCGATGGGTGAATGACATGGCCACGTTCGGGTCATTTGGAGGAAACTGGGCACAGATCGGCCTTCAACCCGCTGAAAATGGAAAATATTTTGAAGTCCTTGTAATGCCAATCCGATGTGGCGAT
>CAYWNJ010000078.1:731-8250 GCA_964459535.1 uncultured Rhodobacterales bacterium | reverse complement strand
ATGCGCATACCGCCCGTCACTTTGTCGGTCTTGAGCACCAGCTCAGCGCCATCAATATCCAGCACCACCAGCGTGTCGCCAGGCGTCCAATCAGAGGCCACGCGATGCGCCGACCCGTCCGCGAACGTCACGGTCGAGCCGTCATGATCAGCGGCAATGGTTACCGGGTATTCCTGCCCGGCCAGCGCAACGACCCAATCCCTGCCGACTTTACGTTCGTGATTGTCCATCCGGCCCGACACGCGCGCGCGGCGGATTTCAATGACGCGGAACATCGCCGCCGCCGCCGCTGCAATTTTGCGCAGAGTCGCGGCGGGCAGCTCTACCCCTTCGAAGCCCTCAGGATATTCCTCAGCGATAAAGGCGGTGGTCATATTGCCCGAAATAAACCGCTCGTGATCCATAACGGCAGCAACGAAAGGCAGGTTGTGGCCGATCCCTTCGACCTCAAAACGGTCCAGCGCCACGCGCATCGCCTCAATCGCCGCCGGGCGATCCGCGCCCCAAGTGCAAAGCTTAGCAATCATAGGATCGTAATACATCGAGATTTCGCCGCCCTCAAAAACCCCAGTATCATTGCGCACTGCGGTCTCGCCACTGGGTGCCGCACCGTGCCAGGTGCCTGCCGCCTGCATGGGCCCAGAGGCCACCTCGGCAGGCGGGCGGTAGCGGGTCAAGCGGCCAATCGAGGGCAAAAACCCACGATAGGGATCTTCGGCGTAAAGGCGGTTTTCAATCGCCCAGCCGTTCATCTGAACATCGTCTTGGCTCAGGCTCAGCTTTTCCCCTGCCGCCACGCGGATCATTTGCTCGACCAAATCAACGCCGGTGATGAGCTCGGTCACGGGATGCTCAACCTGGAGCCGCGTGTTCATCTCAAGAAAGTAGAAATTCTTGTCCCCATCCACGATGAACTCAACCGTGCCAGCGCTGGCATAGCCCACCGCCTTGGCCAGGGCGAGCGATTGTGCGCCCATCGCCGCGCGGGTTTCGGGATCGAGAAACGGGCTCGGGGCCTCCTCAACGACCTTTTGGTTGCGGCGCTGGATCGAGCATTCCCGTTCGTTCAGATATACCCCGTTCCCATGGGTATCGCAGAGCACTTGGATCTCGATATGACGGGGCTGTGTGACGAATTTCTCGATAAAGATGCGGTCATCACCAAAGCTATTCGCCGCCTCGTTCTTTGAGCTTTGAAAGCCCTCGCGCGCCTCTTCATCGTTCCACGCGATGCGCATCCCCTTGCCGCCGCCGCCAGCCGACGCTTTGATCATCACCGGATAGCCAATCTCGGTACTGATCTTGACGGCCTCATCGGCGTCTTCGATCAGGCCCATATAGCCGGGCACCGTGCTGACCCCAGCCTCTTGCGCGATTTTCTTCGAGGTGATCTTATCCCCCATGCTCTCAATCGCGCCCTGAGGCGGGCCGATAAAGGCAACGCCAGCGGCATCCAGCGCTTCGGCAAATTTAGCGTTCTCGGACAAAAAACCATAGCCGGGGTGGACGGCTTCGGCCCCGCTGGCTTTGATCGCCTCTAGGATCTTGTCGATGACGATATAGGACTGGTTGGCCGGGGGCGGGCCGATATGGATGGCCTCATCGGCCATCTCAACATGCAGCGCCCCGCGATCCGCGTCGGAGTACACCGCCACGGTCGCAATCCCCATCTTGCGCGCCGTTTTGATTACGCGGCAGGCAATTTCGCCCCGATTTGCGATCAGGATCTTGTTAAACATGGGTGTCCCTTTCTGAAAGTATAGGCGCGTGAGGCCCCTGCGCTCGTATAGCAAGAGCGCCAATGCATATTTTTATGTCCATCGTGACGAAGCAACCCAAAGCGTCTAACGTTAAACCAGAAGACCCTCGCCCCGAACATATCTCCCGCGCAACAGGCACTGCCCAGCCGCGCGGTTCCGCCCCCGTTTTGCCAGAGGCAAACCTGCGGTTTGACGGGCGGCGCGATTGCGCCACCCCTCGGAACGGCGCTATCCGAAATAATGTTGAGTGCCCAAGGTTTAAGGTCGAATGCTTTAGTCATAGACCTCTCCGGAAAAGGCCTCTGGAAAGTTGGCGCGGGCGAGTGGTTCGTTAAGCTGGAGCATGGCGTCATAGTCGGCGGGATCAAACGGATCCTGCGCTGGTACAACCTCGCGCTCCAAAAGCCAATTCAATCGGCCTGCGTCAAGGTTTCCGCGCGCAAAGGGCTCTGCACCAAACTGTGCCCAAAGCGCCGCGACAAAAGCGGTATCGGCCCGCCGATCCGCAGGCTTCCGGTCCGCATGGCGTGCGCGCGCCTGAAGCGGGGTCGCACCCTTTGGGTTGGCGCGGCGAATTGTGAACTGAAAATCAGTGCCTGCCATACGGCTTGGAAATCCGCGATGCTTTAGCATAGCAGGCTCCAAGGCGCAGAGGCTTGCGAGTGTGGGAGGGCAGCCCGAGCGGGCCGCCCTCGTCCAGGTTTACTTGTATTTGCCAGTCGAGACTGGTTCGACCGAGATTGGCTCGGGATCAACAAAGATAACTTCTTCTTCCTGCTGGCTGGCGCAGGCGGCAACCAGACCAACAACGCCGACCATCGCCCAAAGTTTGATGCTCTTTGACATCTCTGTCTCCTATCACAGAATAAAGAGGCCGATTTGCGGCCTCGCGTGTTAAAGCTGGGGAAGCCCATCAGGCTTCTCATCGGCTGTATAACCAACTCGCAGGTGGATTGGTATGGCAAACCTGAGCGGCGCGGCGCATCTCCCAGAAATGTTACGCAAAAACGGCGGATGCTTGCCGATAGAAGGCCAATCATCAGGACGACTCCACCTGGCAGGCATCGCCTTTGATGGAAAAGGCTTCGAAATACTGAGTCGCCTCTGGTGCCGCTTGTCCAAAGGGCACGGGCCGGTCGGACAGCGAAATGATGATTTGATCGGGACGCGCACCCAGCGCTTTCACATGCGGCAGTGCGAGGCTGGCGCAAAGCGCCTCGATATCCCCTTGCGCCTCAGCAAAGCTAACGCTGCCGGTGTCGCGACTAATTTGCGGCGCGAGAAAGCGAAATCGCAGCCAGGTTTGCGCCGCAACCGCGTCTTGCCGCAGCTCTATGAGCGAGATGGGCTGCCCAGAGGGCACAGTGATCTCTTGCGCAGCAGCGGTTACGCCAAGCAACATAGGCCCCGCCCCAAGCACCGTGCCCAGGACGCGCCTTAGCATATGCCTAAAACCGCGCACTTAAAGCGGGATGTTGTCGTGCTTTTTCCACGGCATCGCCTGGCGCTTGTTGCGCAGCGAGGCAAAGGCGCGCGACACCCGGCGGCGGGTCGAGTGTGGCATAATCACCTCGTCAATAAACCCGCGCTCAGCAGCGACAAAGGGATTCGCAAAGCGGTCCTCATAGTCCTTTGTGTGCTGCGCGATCTTTTCCGCGTCGCCAAGATCGGCGCGGTGGATGATCTCGGTCGCGCCCTTCGCGCCCATGACCGCAACCTCAGCGGTTGGCCAGGCATAGTTAAAATCCGCCTGCAAATGTTTGGACGCCATCACGACATAGGCGCCGCCATAGGCTTTGCGCGTGATTACGGTGACCTTTGGCACCGTCGCCTCTCCGTAGGCATAGAGCAGCTTGGCCCCGTGCTTGATCACGCCGTTATACTCCTGTGCCGTGCCAGGCAGGAATCCCGGCACATCGACAAGGCTGAGCAGCGGGATCTCAAAGCAATCGCAAAAGCGCACAAAACGCGCGGCCTTGCGCGCGCTATCAATATCAAGAACGCCCGCCAGCACCATCGGCTGATTGGCGACAACGCCGACAGCGCGGCCCTCAAGGCGAATGAACCCAGTGATGATATTGCCCGCGAAATCCTTTTGAAGCTCAAAGAAATCGCCCTCATCCGCAATCTTGTGGATCAGCTCTTTCATATCATAAGGCTGGTTTGGATTTTCAGGCACAAGCGTGTCGAGGCTGCTTTCAACCCGTGCCGGATCGTCAAAGAAGGGACGCGTTGGCGGGGCCTGCCGGTTGTTGAGCGGTAGGAAATCGACCAAGCGGCGCACTTCGCTGAGCGCTTCGACATCATTCTCAAAGGCGGTGTCTGCGACCGAGGATTTTTTGGTATGGGTCGAGGCGCCGCCCAACTCTTCGGCTGTGACCTGCTCATTGGTTACGGTTTTAACCACGTCGGGGCCGGTCACGAACATATAAGAGCTGTCTTTCACCATAAAGATGAAGTCGGTCATCGCAGGCGAATAGACGGCACCACCCGCGCACGGCCCCATGATCACGCTGATCTGAGGCACAACGCCCGAGGCTTTGATATTGCGCAGGAAGATCTCGCCATAGCCGCCGAGGCTATCAACACCCTCTTGAATACGCGCGCCGCCGCTGTCGTTGATGCCAATGATCGGGGCGCCATTCTCGATCGCCATATCCATGATCTTGCAGATCTTGGCCGCGTGTGTGGCCGAGACCGAGCCGCCCAGCACTGTGAAATCCTGAGAAAAGACATAGACCTGCCGACCATTGATCGTGCCCCAGCCGGTCACGACCCCATCGCCTGCGGGCTTTGACCCCTCCATACCGAAATCGGTACAGCGATGCGTGACGAACATATCGAATTCTTCAAAGCTGCCCTCATCCAGCAACAGATCAATACGTTCGCGCGCTGTCAGCTTGCCGCGCCGATGCTGCGCGTCGATACGCTTGACACCGCCGCCCAGCCGCGCCGCCGCGCGCCGCTCTTCAAGCTCGCCCAGAATGTCCTTCATTCTCGCCCCTCTCATTTCCTTCCGCCCCCTTTAGCAGGTCAATGCGCAAGACCAAAGTGCGATTTACGCTCTGGCGTGATCCCCAAGTGCCTGCTGTTTTGCACACGTGTGCAAAAAACCATTGCCAAGACCCGCGCCCGGTGCTTAACCTGGTTGAATGATGCCCGGTGGAGGGGAACCAGTGGCGGAAATACAGCTCAAGAATATATCCAAACGCTGGGGCAGTTTTATCGGGGTTGAGAACTTTGACCTGACAATCGCGGATCAAGAGTTCTTGGTCCTGCTCGGTCCATCCGGCTGTGGCAAGACAACAACCATGCGGATGATCGCGGGGTTAGAGGATGCCACAGAGGGCGATATCTTCATCGACGGGCGCCGGGTTAATGACCTGGACCCCAAGGATCGGGACGTCGCGATGGTGTTCCAATCCTACGGGCTCTACCCGCATATGAATGTGTATGAGAACATCCGCTTCCCGCTGAAGGTGCGCAAGGTCGATCCGGCAAGCCATGATGAACGGGTGCGCAAAGCCTCGGCCATGGTTGAGCTTGACGCGTTTTTGCACCGCAAACCCGCCGAGCTGTCGGGCGGTCAGAGGCAGCGCGTCGCGCTCGCGCGGGCGATTGTACGCGAGCCGAATGTTTTTCTTATGGACGAACCGCTCTCGAACCTCGATGCCAAACTGCGGGTCAGCACGCGCGCGCAGATCAAGAACCTGAGCCATGAGCTTAAGGTCACAACGGTCTATGTCACCCATGACCAGATCGAGGCGATGACCCTCGCCGACCGGGTTGTTGTGATGAAACAGGGCAAAGTGCAACAGGTGGGCACGCCGACCGATATCTACGACAATCCCGCGAACACATTTGTAGCCTCGTTTATTGGCGCGCCCGCAATGAACCTGATGGAGGGCGATTTGGCGGGGGGCACTTTCCGCGGCGAGAATGTCGAGATTGCGGGCCTGAGCGGTGCAGACGGCGCAGTCGTGCTTGGGTTTCGGGCCGAAGATGCGGGGCTTGCGGGCGCGGAGGCCGCGCAGATTACCGCGCCGATCTACACGATTGAACTGCTTGGCGATGCGACGATGCTAACCGTGCGGGCGGGCGGGCAGCTTATCTCGGTCAAAGCGCCCAAGGATTATCGCGCCGCAATCGGTGATCAGGTCGGCTTTACCGTTCCGGCGGGCATTTGCCACCTCTTTGACGCACAGACGGGAGAGCGCCGAAGCGGCTGACTTTAACAGCCCCGATTTGGGGCCAACATGCCGGTGCAGACTTGCAAGATGCACGGGCCTTAAACGCAACAGGGAGTTTGCACATGTACTTGAAACAACTAACGCTTGCGGGGGCGCTCTCGCTCTTGGGGACGGGGGCCTTTGCGGCTTGCGCGTACGAGAACACGGTGCCGCTGAAGTCGCTCAGCGCCGGGTTTGAGGCGTGGAAAGCGGTCACGGATGCGATGGCGGAATGCGGCAACTTCCAGCCTGAGCTGGACCAAGAGTTCCGCACCAAGCAGCCTGCCGCGTTCGAGGCGAACCCCGCGCTCTATCAGATTGGCGGCGTCTCGAACGGGACAATCACACCGCTGCTGAATGCCGGAACGATTCGTCCGCTCGATGATCTGGTCGCGAAATATGGCCAGAACCTTTCGCCCAACCAGCTTATCCGCGTTGACGGTCAAATCATGGCAATCGCGATGATGGTGAACACGCAGCACATGATGTACCGCTCGGACATTTTTGCAGATCTCGGCCTTGACGCGCCTGCCTCGTGGGATGATGCGCTGGCGGCGGCCAAGGCGATTGAGGCGGCAAATGTTGTTGATTACCCAATGGGTGCGACGATGAAGTCGGGATGGAACCTCGCCCAAGAGTTCAACAATATGTATCTCGGCTTTGGCGGTAAGTTCTTTGACGATGACAACCTGGCCAATGTCTTCTCCGAGGAAGGCGTAAAAACGCTGGAGATGATGAAGGCACAGACTGCCTTTATGGATCCTGAATTCTTGGTCTCCGATTCGACCTATGTTCAGCAGCAGTTCCAGCAGGGCAAAATCGCTATGGCGAACCTCTGGGCCAGCCGGGCAGGGGCGATGGACAATGCCGAAGAAAGCCAAGTCGTTGGCAAGGTAACGATGGCCGCCGCGCCTGTTGCGATGGATGGCGGCGCGCCTGCGACCACGCTGTGGTGGGATGGTATGGTGATTGCCAAGAACATCTCGGACGCCGAGGCGGATGCCGCCTTCCGTCTGATGATGGAAGGGTTGGACACTGAAATGGTAACCGCCAATAACGACGCGGCGATCTGGCTTGTCAACGGCTTCCAGCCTGGCCCCGCGGCCGAGGGCGCGATTGCGACAGCAACAGCCAAGCCAGCGGCAGCGCCGTACCCATCGACAACGCAGATGGGCCTGCTGCACAGCGCTTTGGGCAATGAATTGCCAGCCTTCTTTACGGGTGAAAAAGAAGTGGGGGAAACACTCATCGCTGTTGAAGCGGCCTATTGGGTCGCAGCCCAAGAGGCTGGGATTCTGGTTCTGGAATAGACCCGATATGGACCGGGCTCGCTGCGCAGGCGGCGGGCCCAACCTTGCGACGCGCGCTTAGGAACGTGGTATGAAGTTCAGAACCTTCTTTTGGTTTGTGGCACCCTCGGTGCTGATGATGCTGATCTTTATCGCAGCGCCGCTTGTCTCTGTGTTTTTGCAGAGCTTTCAGATTACCCAACCGGTGCTGCAACAGGTCGAGGTCGAGACCTGCACCCCG
>CAYWNJ010000078.1:0-712 GCA_964459535.1 uncultured Rhodobacterales bacterium | reverse complement strand
GACCGAGCTAAAGACTATCCCGATCATTGACCCGGGCACCGGCAAAACAGTGACCAAGACGGAATGGGTTGGCCTGCAAAGCTACCGTAATGTGTTGCAAATAGATAAGGTCTGGGCCGCGCTTGGCAGCGGGCAGCTTCGGGCGATCCTTCAGATCGACTTTTGGAAAGCGTTGCGCTTTACCTTGATGTTTACGCTGATCACCCTGCCGCTTGTGATCGGCGTTGGCCTCGCCATCGCGCTGGCCGTCAACAGCGCCGCCAAATCCGTACGCGGCCCGATCATCTTTGTCTCGCTTTTGCCGTTTATTATTACGCCGGTGATTGGCTCTCTCTCGATCTATTGGCTGTTTGTCGGCGATGGGATCCTCACCGCCACGTTAGAGCGCTGGCTTGACCGGGATATCGCCATGTTCGCCCAAGCCTGGACGATTGAGCTGCTGATGTATTTCTATCGCGTCTGGCACGTCGCGCCCTTTGCCTTTGTGATCTTCTATGCAGGCTTGCAGACGGTGAATATGGACACGCTGGAGAGCGCGGTGATTGACGGCGCGAACCGCGTGCAGCGCCTGCGTCATGTGATTGTGCCGCATCTGATGCCGCTGATTGTGTTCGTTGCGTTGATCCACCTGATGGACTGCTACCGCGTATTTGAAGAGATCGTGGGCTTTCGCAGCCAAGCGCATGTTATCTCGCTCCAATGGCTGACCTAT
>CAYWNJ010000077.1:0-8282 GCA_964459535.1 uncultured Rhodobacterales bacterium | reverse complement strand
TACCTATAAAAATGGAAACGGGGCAATCCCCAATAACCTAAACTTCATTTTCAAAGACCCAAGGCATCTCATATGTTCTCCTTTGCATCCACTTGATGCAAATTGAGTTGCTGAAGAGGATGCACTTCCCAGCTGATGATTACCTGAAGCAGCTCAACATGAGAGCTCTTGGAACTTACCAAGCCCTGTTCCTCAAGGGACGCTCAGACATTGCGAGCAGCATGAATGAAACACTTGGCGAACTGATGAAGTGCCCAACTTGCCACGAGCGCGTTAAACTTCGGAAAAAAACAGCCCCAATGTTCTTTGTTACCGAGAATCTTGAATGTGATAAATGTGGTCGTGTCAGTCAATTCCCGCTGGCTTGGTTGATGAGCAATCATGCCGATGATAACGGTGACAGCCAAGCGTCTGGTTAAGCAACGAGAGACTGGCGGACTTACGGCCCGTAAAGCATGATGGGAAACACCCCACGCAAAGAAATCACATGTCCGCTGCGGGCTGGGAGCGGTCTTTCATGCAGAAAGAACGAAGGTCAGCTTCGTCCCTCACAGCCGTCCTTTGCTGCCCCATATGAATGGGTGGTTTCTTGGGGCGATTTCTGCATCAGCAAGATCAAGAACGTAAGAGGCTAAAAATCCAGCAGGTTCAAATGGTACACAGCCAATGGATTTTCTTCTGGTAGGCTCCTGCCCCCTACCACAACCCGCCCCTTGCTGCGCGGGTAATATAGCCTGACGACTCCATTTTGATATAAATCTTCAACCCTCTCCGCTCCGTTCAAGCCGCCCGCCAAACCGCAGGTTTGCCTTCGTCAAAACGAGGCGGTCGGCGCGTTGCCATCCTGCGGATGGCTGGGGGCTAAGCGGTTAAAGGATCAAAAGGCTATGTTTTCGGGGTCGGAGCCCGCATCAATGCAGAGATCAAAGCAGGCGCAAGGAACAGCGTGGCCAGTGTTGAAAACCCAAGCCCAAAGGAGATCGTGATCGCGATGGGGACGAGAAACTGCGCCTGATACGAGGTCTCCAGCAAGAGCGGTAGCAACCCCAAAATCGTCGTGATCGAGGTCAGCAAAATCGCGCGCAGCCGGTGGCTATACCCGGCATGCAGCGCCTCAAACCAGCAATCCGTATCCCTTTTCTTGGTCCGTACTTCCTCAAACAGCAGGATCGAGTCGTTGACGAGCACTCCGAACAAGCCAACAAGGGCCACAACAGACAGCAAGGTCATCGTATAGCCCAACACGAGATGACCCAACACCATACCCACCGCGCCAAAGGGCAAAATGGCAAGGATAATCAACGGGGTGGAAAAGCTGCGCATGCTCAGGGACAAGATGCTGTAGATCATCCCCAGACCCAAGACAAAGGCCAGCGCGACCTGTTGCATCGTTGTATCTTGCGTGCGCACATGCCCCCCTTGGTCAAGCGTAACCTCAAAATCTGCCGTGATCTGCGGCGCGATTTGCTCAGCGACAAGGGTCTGGATTTGCGTCAGTGAGATACGCTCGGGATCATGATGGGCGGTGACCTCGATTGAAACTTTGCCATCGCGCCGCCGGATTTGAGGCTGGCCGCGTGCGATCTCTGTGTCGATCACATCGGCAAGCGTGGCGGCGCCTCCTGCGGCCGCCGGAACCGCTGCAAGCGTTTGATCGAGCGTGCCCGTCACCGCGTAGCGAAGCTGCCATTCAACCTGATCGCCCGAAGGCAAAGCGTGTTCGGCATAATGACCGCTGAGCGCGCCGCTCACACCCTGCCGGATATCATAACTCTCAAGGCCGAGCATTTTGTGTAGCGGCGAGACGCCAAAGGTGAACTCTTGCCGCTCGGCCACCAGATTGGCCTGCGCGGTATGCACGCCCGGAACCGCGTTCAGGCTCTCGACCAGCGCCCGCGCGGCGGCGCGCAGCAGCTCAACCGTCTCGCTTTGAAGCGTGATCGAGACCGGCGGACCTTCGAGCCCTTGCCGGCGCTGCTCGATTTCGATGATCGTCCCGGCGGGTTGCGGCGGCAGCTCGGCCTGCCAGACGCGCAAGAATTCGCGCGGGGCGATCCGGTTGCCGAATTGGTCCTTGAGCTCCAGCAAGACCGAGCCCTTTTCCGCCTGCCCTTGGGTGCCTCTGCGGGTGTAGTGCTGACCAATCACCCCAAAACTGGTCTGAATGACCGAGCTGCCATCGACGCTCAGCTCATCCGACGCCGCCCGCGCAGCGCGCCAAATGTCGTCAAAGGCGTCCTCTATCGCGCTTTGGTCCGCGCTTGTCGGCACGGTGACATGGGCAAAGACAAAATTGCTTTGCGGGTTGAGCCAGAACTGAAACCGAACCATGCCTGTCGCCATGACCGCAACCGAGGCGGCGATCAGCACAAGGCTGGTCGCAAAGGTCAGCCCCGGCAGCCGAAAGATCAGCCTTAAAAACCCGCGAAAGGGGCGGCGCAAGAACCAGTCATACCCACGGGCAAAGAGCGCGCGGCCCGGCAGGGTGGGCAGCCTACCAATGAGCCCCTCGTGATGCATGTGGTTGGGCAAAAGGACAAAGCACTCAAAGAGCGAGGCGATCAGCGCGGCGCAGACAAACCACGGGATGGCGGCGACATAGGTGCCAATTTGGTCCGTCAGCAGCAGGATGGGCGCGAACGCGACCACGGTGGTGAAGGTCGCGACCGAGACCGGGGAGAGCGTCCGCCGGACCCCTTCCAAAGTGGATCCGTTGTTCGAGATACCCTCGGCCACGACAATCCCATCATCCACCAAGATCCCAATCACCATGACCATGGTAAAGACCGACACCATGTTGATCGACTGCCCCGAGGCGCTCATCAGGAAAAAGGACAGCGCAAAGACGGTTGGGATACCCACCCCCACCCAGATCGCGGCCTTTAGGCCCACAAAGAGATAAAGGACCACAACAACCATCAGCAGGCCCAAGGCGCCGTTCTCGGCGAGCAAGGCAATGCGGTCGCGGATTTGATAGGCTTCCATCCCGTAAAGCTCTAGCGTTACGCTGCCTGGCAGTTTGGCGCGCAGATTTGTAACGGCCGTCTCAATCGCGCGGGTTAGGGCGATGATGTCCTGATCCGGGCCGCGCCGAAACTCTAGGAACAGCCCCTTTCCCTGCGGGAAGACATTGCGCGACAGGTCCTGGCGCTGCGCAGGTTCGATCACTGCGATGTCTTTCAGCTTTAGCCCGTTCAGCTCGGGGCCAAGTGCGATCTCGCCCAGTGCGGTAAAATCTGCCTGCTGCGGGCGCACGATAATCCTCTCTCTCGCGTCTCTCTCAACGGAAAAGCTTTGCCCGGTCGCCAGGTCTCGGCGTATGGTCTGGTTGATTTCCGCCAGCGTCAGGCCCAGACGCTCTGCCGCCCGAGGGTCCACAGCAACGACCAAGCGGTCTTGCCCCGCGCCATAAAGGGAAAACCTCGAAATGCCGTTCTCGCGCAACTCCTCCGAAATGACGTCCGCCAGCGTGCGCAAGGTCTCTTTGTCGGTCGGGCCATAGGCGATCATCCGCGCGATCCGCTCGGATGCATCAAAACGGCGCAGCACCGGGGGGTCCATGCTGGCCGGTAGGGTGTTGAGCGCCGCGATCTGTTGCTCGATCCGGTCCAAGGTGGCCTCCGTATCCGCCCGGCGCTCAAGCTCAAAGTAAATGTTCACCGTCCCCTCGCGCGCGGTGGTATAGACCTTATCAACCCCGGTGGTCGTGTTCAGCATTTGATCCAGAATGCGGGCAACGTTCTGATCCATCCCCTCGACCGAAACCCCCGGCCATGCCGCTCGGATCGTGGCATAGTTCACCTTGTAATCCGGCATCAGCTGGACCTGCATCCGGTCGAGGCCAAACAGCCCCAAGCCCAGGCTAAGAAGCAGCCCTAGCATTCCGAGCGTGGGGTGCTGAAAAAGAAAGCGCAGCGCTTGCATCATGGCTGGACAACGCGAACGCGCAGACCATCCAGCGCGAGGCCCGTCTCGGAAATCAGTATAGCGTCCCCTTGGGACAGGCCGCTCTCAACATAGATCCAATCCTCGTCCCGCGCGGCGAAAAAGACAGGCTGCTGAGACAGCTTGCCGTCCGTTATTTTGAACACGGTGCCCGGCGCGCGCTCGGCCGCGCGCGGCAGGCGAAAGACCCCGGTTAGGGTCTGAATCGGCAGAGAAACCACCAAAGTATCCCCATATCGTGGGGCATCTTCGCAGTCTGGCGGCAGCGCGATCCGAAGGGAGATTTTGTCACTCTGCGCGTCCATATCGTCCAGCGCCACAACCCGCGATCCGCATTGGCTGGCGGGGAGTTGAAGGGTGATATCGCTGCCAATAAGACCCCCATCACCATCCATGCGATCAATGAGAAGGCGCGGCAGCTCGGCGACGATCTCAACCGAGTCCACCTCATAGGCTTTGATCACGGGCTGGGTGGCTGTAACGCATGTGCCCTTATGGACTTGGTTTTCAAGGACACGCAGCCGGGTCGGCGCGGTCAATTCAAGCCGGGAGAGCGAGAACCGTGCTGAGTTCAGCCGCGCCGTCAGAACATCCCGCTCAGACAGCAGCCGCCTAAGATTGGCCTGCGCCCGCGTTTTTTCATCCGCTGCCTGGTCTCGCCGATCGCGTGCGGCGCGAAACGCCTTTTCGACACTGTCAAAGGCGTTCTGGGTCAAAAGCTGCCGCTCAAACAGTGCTTGTTGTCGGTCGTAAACCTGCTGCTCTTGTTCGTAGGAATCGCTGGTTCTCTGTTGCGCGCGCTCGGCAATCTTTAGCTCGATCTCAGCCTGCGCGACCGAAGCCTCAAACTCGCTTTCGCGGGCCTGCGTTTCGGCGACGTTGAGCCTGAGCGCGGTGTCATCCAGCCGGGCGATCTTGACCCCCGGTTCAAGCAGCGTGCCGATGTCGAGACTAACAAAGACGTCTTGAATGCAGCCCGGCTCGGCAAAGTTTAGCGCCCGAAGCCGCCGCGCGACGACGCGGGCCTGCAAATCTCGGCTCAGGACATAGTCGCCCCGCTGCGCTGTTGCCGCTCTGACATTCTGAGCGGGCGGCTCTGCGGGCGCGGCCTTGCTGGCGGTAAAAGCAAATTTCGGAACATACCAATAGGTATACGCGGCATAGCCGCATGCGGCATAGACACCTAACCAGAAGATCGTTTTGAACAATAACTTAAACATAGCGCACTTTTGACGCGAATTGCGCCCAAGATCAACTCAAGGCGCGCGCGTCCGGGGTCCACAGCACAAGCGTGTCGGCCTTTCCCGCCGCCGCAAAGTCAGGGAGCCGTTTGAGGGTGGCGCGCGCGGGTTCGGGCAGCTGGTGGCAAAGCGCCTCGGACAGGACGGTCTGCGCGTTAAGGGATTTCGCAGCAACCTCGATCCGCGCGGTGGTGTTCATGACATCCCCCAAAAGCGCGATCTCTTTCTTCCAATCGCCCATTTCGCCCACCGCAACAGGGCCGCAATGAATGGCAATCCGCACCGACGGGGCGTCGCCATAGCGGCTTTGGTAGTGGCTGGCGCGGCGCTTAAGACCCGCATGGATTTGCTCTGCACAGCGAAGGCAGGCGGCGCTCTTTGTGCCTGCAAGTAAGGGCCAGGTTGCAATCACCCCATCCCCGACATAGCGGTAAACATTGCCATTTGTCGCGTTGATCGCCTGCGCCAGATCTAGCGCGACATCCTGGAGATAGGCGTGAAACCGCAGCTCGCCGATGCGTTCGGCAAGGGCAGTTGAACCGGCAAGGTCAGCAAAAAGGATGACGCGATCCTCCAGCCGGGGCCGGGCATAGCGCGCGGAGATGAGGGCAAGCGTGGCTTCGCTGCCCAGCAATCGGACAACCTCGATCCCAATTGAAAAGGCCAGGGCAACCAGCCCGCATATCAAAAAGAGGCCCGCAAAGCCCTCTTGCGCCCAGGGCAGGTCGGCCCCTGTGACAAAAGTTGGGATTAAGAGGCCCATCAGGATAAAACCGCCAAAGACCAGGGTGCGGAGGACCATGAAGACAACGGGCGGCACCCAGCGCAGGGCCGCGTTTGAGAAAATTATGACTTCGGCAAATGTGCAGCCAAAGCCGATCAGCCCGCCAATGAGCGCGCCGAGTGCGGCCTCTTCCAGCGCCTCCCCTTGGTCGGCGCGCAAGGCACCGATCAACACGCCCACCACGATAGATTGCAGGAAGACGATCAGAATAATTCGGGCTGATCTCGGCAGTTTACGAAGCATCATAGCAGAACCTTAAACACCTAAGCGGGTTCAGATGCAAAGAGTCACGTTTTGACGAGGAGGTAATGGCTAAAGCGCCCAACCTTAAACCTGAAGCACATCGCCGCGAACATATCTCTCGCGCAACAGGCACTGCCCAGCCGCGCCATTCCGCCCCCGTTTTGCCGGAGGCAAACCTACGGTTTGACGGGCGGCGCTACCGAATTTCTGTTGGGTGCCTCAGGTTTAAGATCGCTATAAGAGATTTTCTTCTTATGTCCGCTTAGCCCCGCGCCACCCTCGGTCGGCTTGAGCAAAGCGGATCTAATTGCCCCCTACCGCGCACCAAGAACGTCGCCGCATTGCCGCGGTAAATCTGCAACCACGTATTCGCGTCGGCGCACTGGCGGTTTCGCATTCGGATCCGGTGGCGGCGGGTTGAGAATGTTGTTCACCCAAGTCTGCGCATCGGCGCATCCGTCACCAGGCGGCGGCGGAGCCTGATTGGTACAGCCGCGCGCACCCCTTGGACAGCGCAGGCGGACATGAAAGTGATAATGGTGCCCCCACCAAGGACGTACCTTGCGCAGCCAGGACCTATCCCCTTGCGCGTCGCGGCACATCTGAACTTTGGCGCCAGGAAAGACGAAAATCCTAGCCGTGCGCCGATCTTGCGCCGCAGCCTTGATGATCTCGTGATGGGCACGGGTCCAGTTTTCGTTGACATAGGCCCCCTTGGCCCGCCGCGTTGAGATTGAGCTGAGGCTCTCACGCGCCGCCGCTGACAGGGTTAGATCACGCGCAGGCCGCATCCAGATATCGACATCCAGCCCAATCTGGTGGCTGCGATGCCCGGTCAACATCGGCCCGCCCCGAGGTTGGCTCATATCCCCCACATAAAGGCCGCGCCAGCCCGGCTGCGCCGCCGCACTCCGAGATAGATCTTGCACAAAATCCACGAGCTCGGGATGTCCCCAATTGCGGTTCCGGCTTAGCCGCATTGCTTGCCAGGTTGGCCCGGTCTCTGCCAGCCGCTCCGCCCCGGCAAGGCATCCCCGCGCATAGCTGCCAAACGGCGCGGGGCGCTGGGGCGAGCCCACACGCTCGGCGCCAAAAGCCGTCTTGGCAAGCCCTTGCGCGATATGTGGGGCTGGCGGCGCAATCGGCCTCTGCTCGGGCGCGGGGCTGGTGCAGGCGGCAAGCAGGCCAAGCATCGCAAGCGCACGGCGGAAGCGCAGGTGAATCACTCCCCGTCCGCCCGCACCGACCTTAGAAAAAGCAGCCCGACGACAAAGAGCAAAATCACGGGCGCGATGCCAAGCTGTTTGCTTGCGGTGAGCGTCGTGACGATACCGATCAGCAAAGGCGCCAAAAACGCGGTGGCGCGGCCCGAGAGGCCATAGAGGCCAAAATACTCGGTACTTTTCTCCTCGGTCGTGTGGCGCGTCATCAAAGAGCGGCTGGCCGATTGCAAAACGCCGCCCAAGCCGCCGATCAAAATCCCGCAGATCATGAAAATGGTGTTTGGCAGACCCGAGCCCTCGGCCAGCGCAATGCCAAAGATCGTCGTGGGGGTCAGGCTAATGACGGTGAAACACACCGCGATCAGCCCCCAGATTGTGACCAGAACAACTGGGCGCGGCCCGACCCTTTGGTCGATAAACCCGCCGACATAGCTGAGCACCGCCGCCCCAAGTGCGGCGACCACGCCGAAGACGCCCACCTGAACAACCGACCAATTTAGCACGCCGACCGCGTATATCCCGCCAAAGGTATAAAGCCCGTTGAGCGCGTCCCGGTAGAACATCGAGCCGATCAGAAAATTCCGCAGGCTCGGCTTAGAGAGCAGCCCCGAGAGCGACGCCCCAACGCTGCGCAGCGCCGCGCGGACGCTGGGGCGCTGATGATCGCTGCGCACTTCGCGCACCCAGAGAAAGTAGGGGATCATAAAGACTGCAAACCAGAGCGCGACAAGCAGACCCGTGGCGCGCGTCCCCTCCCGCTGCTCCGCGTTCAAGCCAAAGAGCGGATCCATGCCCGGCAGCAGCGTTTTCCCATTCGGCTGCTCGACCAGCAGCAGCAGGGCGATG